>JAGHRV010000073.1 GCA_018066175.1 Candidatus Colicola equi
ATATAATTGGTTATTTGTAATTGGTGATTTGTGATTTCTTCTCTTTAATTACTCCGTCATTCAGCACGATTAAAAATCCAAGGGGTTCTATTTATAGAAGCGATTTAGGTGCATTATATTCTAAATACTCGTCAAATGCTCTTTGCAAGACTTCTTGCGGAATAAGAGCCTGTTTGTATTGAGCAACCATAACAGGGCTCATACTGCGTGACAAAGCATATTCCACCACCATTTGATTAGCATCTTTACACAAAAGAATTCCAATAGAAGGTCCTTCTCCTTCTCTTTTCTTGTCTCTATCTAATGCTTCCAAATAAAATTCCAACTGTCCTAAATCCTTTGGATGAAATTTGCTTGATTTCAATTCTACCCCAACATAACAACGCAAAACACGATGATAAAATAACAAATCCAAGTGGTAAGTTTCAACACTTCTGGTAATTGTCCATTCGCTGATTGGACAAACTCACCCAATTGTCCATTCACTGACTGGACAAACTGATTGGAACTATACGTTTCATAGAAACGAACCATATTATAAAGGTTACTACGCCCATATCCGCGATAAGTCGGACGCTGTTGTTTAATATAGTCTGCCAAATCTCGAACTATCTTATCTCCCCATTTGCCATTTTGTATGCGCTGTGATATATATGACCCAATTTCCCAACATGTGATTAGATGCTCTTCATTTACACGTGCTAAAGCACGAGCCGTATGAACATCAATAATTGTGCATACTTGTTGAAACTCAGCATTAACTAATTGGTTCTCGTTGTTCATATTTCTATGTTTTATAATTTCTTCCTTATTTTCCTATCATTTGCATTTTGCGGGGCACATGGTGTTTCCGCTTAACGGAAAAACCGTATCTAGGGAAAAGGCTTTTCCTTTGCCGCTGCAAAGGTACAAAATATTTTTGAGATATGCAAGAAAATCGTATTTTTTTGGATATTCCGGAGAGAGAATTAACCAAGTAGCCAATTAGGAATTAGCCCAAAGGTTATTTGAGGATTTGGCCTTGGAGGGAGTAGTCGCGGCCGTTATGATGCAGAATCAGTTGTCCATTCTCTAAGCGTTTAGAGGGTAGCGAAGTGGTAGTTACATCTTTGATTTTGGTCTCTGCGCAGGAATTAGAGAGCTTAGTAGATTGAGGTCCGGCAGGAATAACCGAGATAGATATACCCTGAATCAGTCCCTGATGATGAGCACCATTATTGATTTCTGTTACATCGTACGCGATATCATAGGTAGTAGATGTGACACACGAGATAGTACATGTGCCGACGGTGAGTTTTTGCTCATAGAACGAACCGGATTGGAAATAAGCATAATAAGAAAACTTCTTATTGATACACCCGGGAGCATCCGCCTTATTAGGATCTACAATCGTATAAGTTCCTGTTATGTCGGTTGCCGAAGCCGAGAAAAGGTCCAAGTGCATCGAGCGACCATCCGTGCCTTCTATACCCTCTCCATCAAAGGTCAGGCCTTGCGTTGTAAGCCATAACTGGTGGTTATAGTACTTATTAGCAGGAACTCCTTCTCCGGCATACGTGCCATAGTAATAATCCACCGCCTTGGTGAAGACCGTATCCGTGGGGTCAACAGGGGTTGGACCAGCACCAAAAGTGATAGTTAACGTCATAAACTTAAGTTGCCCGGCCTTAGTGGGACTTTTAGCCGAATAGTCGGCCTTATCGCTCACCGTAAAAGTAACCTCTTTAGTTGCTCCGTTCCAAATAGGATCGGTCGCTACATCTTGCGTCATCTGTCCGGTAGTAGCAGATAAAGAGGCTAACTGCGTCATATCACAACTGCCAAAGATAATTTGAGTAATCGTGTCGGTGCAAGCAATAGTGAGTGATCCTTTGGCATAGACGCAAAAATAACCGGCTGCCAGGTAAGCAGGCTTGGTTTGACCAGCATTCTTATTGGCTTGTAAGGTTAGCCCTTCATCTATGGTGACAGCAAGCGGATTGGCGGACGTGGTCTCCGTAAAGTAATCACTCATCACATAAGTGACGGTTTGTGCAGAAAGTGAGGCGCTTAAAGCGAGAAGAAGGAGAAAAAGGAGTTTTTTCATTGAATATTGTAGATTGAATATTGCAGATTGTAGATAAAAGGGCCTGACGGATGGTCAGGCCCTGAGTTATTAAGGAGCAACGCGGTTGATGTCACGTGGGAACATACTGCATTCCTTCACATTAGCGATATTAAGGATACAAGCCGTCAGACGCTCCAAACCGATAGCAAAACCACCGTGAGGCGGCATACCATTATGGAAGGTATCCATGTAGAAATGGAATTTCTCAGGATCCATACCCCGCTCTACCATCTTGCGACGATAATCAGCCTCCTCGTGCATACGTTGACCACCGGAAGTGATTTCCAATCCACGCATGAGCAGGTCAAAGCTGAGTGTTAACTTACCATCCTCTGGGTCATCCATAGCATAGAAAGCACGGTGTTGACTGGGGAAATGAGTAATAAAGACAAAGTCTGAACCGTATTTCTCCTTCACGTACTTACAAATAGCGCGTTCCTCTTCGGGAGCCATATCATCCTCGCCACGGTGATCCTCTTCGGTCAGATGTTCGTTCCACAACAGTTCGTGGCACTCGCTTAAACGATAAGCAGGAATCTGATCCGGGATAGCAGGCATATCGGCATTGAGTAATTGCAGTTCATGAGCACAATGCTCAGACACATACTTCATGATATTGCGTAGCAGGTTCATCTCCAGTTCCATCACATCCTCTTGTCCCTTAATGAATCCCATCTCAACGTCCATAGAGATAAACTCATTGAGGTGGCGGGACGTAGCATGTTTCTCGGCACGATAAGCCGGAGCAATCTCGAAGACACGTTCGTAAACACCTACGCCAATCTGCTTGTAGAACTGAGGCGACTGAGCCAAATAGACTTGCTTATCAAAGTAGTCCATCTTAAATACATTAGCTCCACCTTCGGCTCCTTCGGACACAATCTTAGGTGAGTAAATCTGAGTAAAGCCCTGACTAAGCAAATACTGGGCAAAACCTTGACTAATAGCCGATTGTACACGCAGAATAGCCATATCACGAGGGTTACGAAGAGTAACATGGCGGTTATCAAACTTGAAACGCAGCATAGCATCTTCGTCACCAAACTTGAGCGAGTTAGTATCTAATACCTCCGTAGTAGCAGGACGAGATATAATCTCAATCTTATCCACAGCCACTTCCATTTGGGAATAGGCTACCGCAGGGTCCTTGATTTTTGCTTCATTCACTACGCCTTCGATAGCCACCGCCATCTCACGGCTGATATTACTTACCTGAACAGTTGCCCCCTTCTCGTCCACTACCACTGTTTGTTCGTTTTGCAGAACGCCTTGCAGTAAGCCTTCGGCTTTACGTAGAATAAGGAAACCACCCCATTTAGTTAGGCGCACATTATGCACCATACCGTACGCGCGAACACGGTCGCCGGGCTGCAAGGAACGCAGGTCGGAATAGTCCGTTGTCGTGCAATGTGAATTAATAAAATTAGCCATAATATTGAATATTGAATATTGTATATTGATTATTGCAGATTGATTATTGTATATTGCAGATTGATTTAGTGACAGAATAGGAATCCTACGTATAATCGTGGGCCGGTAGGTTGCACCAGTTCATTGCGATGAACAGCCATTAGCCAATCCAGCCGGAAAGTAAGGTGCATCCGTGGGCACACGCACCAATCCATGCCTACAAAAGGGGCCACAGCAAAGAAAGGCTGTTTATGCAAGTAGGCCTCTTTCTCCGGCTTCCAATCCTTTTGACTGCCATCTAACACATATAAATATCGCGATGCACCTCCACCGATAGTGGCACCTATGTACGGCCATATTTTCTCTAATCTCCAGCAAGCATCCACCAATAAACCTCCCCATCCGGTACGTACATACGAACCTCTGGATAACCGGTCATGACACGATGTGACGGTGGAATACATAGTGGATATATACCCTTCTCCACCCACTCGCAAATGCTTCCATAGATTAACACGAACGGCACCTCCAATACCAATCGTCATCCCTTCGGGGGCAACCGGTGCGTTGTTCTGTGCGCCAAATAAATAGCCTGCATGCATCAACATACCTCCGCTATATCCCTGAAACACCGCCATCGTGTCCCTGCAATTGGTGGCAGAGAGGGAGGCGATTATAAAAAGAGTAGAGATTAGAGTGTAGAGCTTAGAGCAGGTCATTATTGCTTATTGCTTATTGATTATTGATTATTTTTTTAATCGGGGAATTCCATAAGGTACGCTTTGATGAAGGCATCGATGTCGCCATCCATGACAGCATTGACGTTATGGGTCTCGTAGTTAGTGCGATGGTCCTTCACGCGGCGGTCGTCAAACACGTATGAACGGATTTGACTGCCCCACTCGATTTTCTTCTTACCGGCCTCTACTTTAGCTGCAGCCTGCCGGCGTTTCTCCAACTCCAACTCATAGAGTTGCGAGCGCAGATGACGCAAGGCATTCTCGCGGTTCTTAGGCTGGTCACGGGTCTCGGTATTCTCAATCACTATCTCGTCCGGCTGACCGGTTAGGCAGTTGATGAACTTATAGTGCAGCCGCACACCGGATTCCACTTTATTCACGTTCTGACCTCCGGCTCCTGAACTGCGGAATGTATCCCAACTGATGCCTGCAGGGTCCACTTGGATATCTATACTATCGTCAATCAACGGAACTACAAAGACGCTGGCAAAACTGGTCATACGTTTGCCTTGGGCGTTATAAGGACTAACACGCACCAGGCGATGCACGCCATTCTCGGACTTAAGGTAGCCATAAGCCATGTCTCCTTCCACATTAAAAGTAACGGTCTTGATACCGGCTTCATCACCTTCCTGGAAGTTACTAATCGTTACTTTATAATTATGCTTTTCGCAATAGCGTTGATACATACGCATCAGCTGTTCAGCCCAGTCTTGCGCCTCTGTTCCTCCTGCCCCACTCACAATCTTGAGCACCGCCGGCATACTATCCTCCTCGTGACTAAGCATATTCTTCATCTCCAGGTCCTCCACCGCCGTTAATGCCGTAGCGTATGCCTGATCAACATCTGCCTCCGTCACCAGTTCATCCTTGTAGAAGTCCATAGCCAAACTGAGTTCGTCCACAGCGGATCGCACTCCTTCGAAGCCTTCAATCCAACGTTTGATACCTCTCACCTTGCGCATCTGCGCTTCGGCCGCCTTGGCATCATCCCAAAAACCGGGCGCCTGGGTATGCAGTTCTTCTTCCTCTAATTGAATGCGTTTGGCATCAATTTGCAAATACTGTTTAAGTTTATCAGCACGTAACTGGACGTCTTTGAGTTGTTCGGTTGTAATCATACTAACTTAATTTGACTGCAAAGGTACAATTTTTTTTGCATATAAGCAAATATTTTTACAAAAATAGCAATTAAACTTGTCTAATTCAAAAAAAAATTATATCTTTGCAAGAAATTTGGAATAATTATTTTTTACTATGAGAAAATCACTTCTTTTTTTAGTCATGGGTTTAATCGCCCCTCTCCTGCTTCAAGCAACCGTTTATACACGCATTGGTGTTAAGCCCACAGCGGGCTGGAGCGGTAAGTACCTAATCGTTTATCAGACGTCCGATACCAAAGCCATCGTATGGAACGGAGAGGACGAAGCCAGTAACTATGTAGAGGCTACAGTCAATAATGGTAAGATTACAGCAGATAATTTGGACGACTACGTGGTTACGGTGGCTGCAGAAGGAAAGGATTATAGCATCAAATGCACCAATGGCTACTATATCCGAGCAGAAGCCAAGAAGAACAGTTTGGAATTTGCAAAAGGCGCATCAGCCTGCACTATTAACGCCAATGGCGGTTATATCCGTATTGAGACCAATAGTGGTACGCAACGTTTCTGCTGCTATTCAGGTAGCCGCTTTCGTTTTTACTATGACGAGAAAAAACAATGGGCCAACAATAAATATGGCAATGTGTATTTCTACGTTGTAGGCGACCAGGAAGTGGATGATGGTTCCAATAACTTAGATATTAACTATGCTCACGCTGAGTTATACGCCTGCGATAGTAAATTCCCGAATATACACGATCCATATACGCAATACTACATGACGTATCTATTCTTGGCTCAACGCGAGGACGATAATGCGATACCGCAATTAGGCATTGAAATGTTGGCTCCCTCGCAGTACTCGTTAGCCGTAACCAATGATGGCAAATCAACGGTATATAGTTCGGACTACGAACCGAAGCGCAAGGGATATGTTAACATCACCGATGGTAGTGCGCACTCGTATTTTGACTTTCCCAGCAAGGCCGAAGCAGGTTATTCCACGGCTGCTATCCGCAAATTACTGATGACTATTACGGCCGTTAAACCCAGTACTAAGCCGAATGCGTATGTATATCACATTAAATTAGAGTTCACGGACTCCAACCAAAAGATTTGGAAATTAGATAAAGACTTGGATGTATATGGTTGGTGGATTGAATGCGACCGCTCGGATTCAAAGAATCCCAAGGATATGGAGCCGGTTGCCTTCACCTTTGAGTCCGGTAATCATAACCCTGCCTCAACGGCTCTGCCTGAGGTGATTCGCACGAATAGCACACAATCTAAATACATTCATAACGGACAACTTATTCTGCTTCATAACGGCATTGAGTATAATGCCCTTGGACAACGCCTATATTAATTATGTTTACTCACCTACACGTACATAGTCAATACTCCGTATTAGACGGCATGAGCAAAGTGCCAGCCTTAGTGGATAAAGCCATCCGCTGTGGTATGCCGGCTATTGCGCTAACCGACCACGGCAATATGTATGGCATCAAGGAGTTGCTGGACTATTGCAAGATTGTTAATAAACAACGCAAGGCTGATGGTTTAGAGCCGTTCAAGCCAATTGTTGGAGTGGAGGCCTACTGTGCCCGTCGAGGACGGCTCAATAAAAGTGATGAAAAAGCCATCAATGGCTGGGGGCGTGAGTATGCCATTGACCGCTCCGGTTGGCACCTTATTCTGCTGGCCAAGAACATGGTAGGCTATCAGAACTTATGTAAGATAGTGAGTGCAGGCTTCATGGATGATGCCTATTATTACAGTCCCCGAATGGACAAGGAATTGCTGGAGCAATACCACGAAGGGATCATCTGCTCCAGTGCCTGTCTGGGTGGCGAACTGCCCCAAAAAATCATGGATGCTCAGGCCAAGATGAAGCAGGCCGAATTAGCACAAAGTATAGAGGAGCAGATTGCGAACGGGGTTTATGCAGAAGCAGAAAAGGCTATTCAATGGTTTAAAAACCTATTTGGAGAAGACTATTACATAGAATTACAACGGCACGAAACGCAGAAACCGGGAGGCGATCAAGAGACTTATCAGAAGCAATGTCAAGTGAATCCGGTGCTGGTGGCCCTCGCGCGTAAATATAATATAAAGGTGATAGCCACCAACGATGCGCACTTTGTGGAAGAAGAGCATGCCGAAGCACATGACCGACTGATATGCTTGAGCACTAACCACTATGTCGATGATGTGAACCGAATGCATTATACCAAGCAGGAGTGGCTTAAATCGCCCGAACAGATGCAGGCTATCTTTGGTGACTTGCCGGAGGCATTGGACAACACACAAGAGATTGTAGATAAAGTAGAGATATACGATATCGACCGAGATCCTATTATGCCACTCTTCCCTATCCCGGAGAGTTTTGGAACAGAAGCCGAATGGCGGGAGAAATTCACACCGGAGCAGTTAGTAGAAGAATTTACGACGGACGAGAACGGTGAGAATCCTTTGTCAGAAGACGAAGCGGCCAAGAAAGTGAAGAAATTAGGCGGTATAGATCGTTTGTATCGTATTAAGTTTGAGGCGGATTATCTTAGATATCTCACGATGGAAGGTGCAGCCAAACGCTATGGTACACCTCTGCCTAAAGAAGTAGAAGATCGCATTCGATTTGAACTGCATGTGATGAAGACAATGGGTTTCCCCGGATATTTCTTAATTGTGATGGACTTTATCCGTGGTGCTCGTGAAGAATTAGGTGTAAGTGTAGGTCCGGGTCGTGGTTCTGCTGCCGGTTCGGTAGTGGCTTATTGCTTGCGTATCACGGATTTAGACCCACTCAAGTATGACTTGCTGTTTGAGCGTTTCCTTAATCCGGACCGTATATCATTACCGGATATAGATACCGACTTTGATGATGCCGGTCGAGGCAAAGTGCTGGATTGGGTAAGTAAGAAATACGGTGAAACGCACGTAGCGCATATCATTACCTACGGTACGATGGCCACTAAGTCGGCCTTGGCTGATGTAGGTCGCGTTCAGCGCGTTCCCTTGGCTACTGTTAACGAAATCAAGAAAATGGTTCCTGAATCCTTCCCGGATAATTTGGTGGATGCCAAAGGTAAGCCGCTGAAAGTGAACCTGAAGAACTGTTATCAGCACGTAGATGAACTCAAACGGCTGCTGAATGGCGACGATGCCGATATACGCGATATGCTCACTTATGCTGAGCAACTGGAGGACACCATTCGTCAAGTGGGCATCCACGCTTGCGGTGTCATCATCGGTGCCGACGACTTGACTAAGTTCGCTCCCCTATCTTCAGTAGAAGATAAAGAAAGCAAGAAACGCGTCTTGGTGACCGAATATGACGGTCACGTTGTGGAGAGTGTGGGCTTGATTAAGATGGACTTCTTAGGACTAAAGACGCTCACTATTATCAAGGAATGTTTGGCTCAGATCAAACGTGCCAAAGGCATTGATATAGATATAGACCATATTCCATTGGATGATGCTGAGACCTATAAACTATTTAGTGAAGGTAAGACAGTAGCCGTGTTCCAATTTGAGTCCGCCGGTATGCAGAAATACCTGCGTGACCTGCAACCCAACGTGATTACGGACCTGATTGCGATGAATGCGCTATATCGTCCCGGACCATTGGAGTATATTCCTACATTCATCAAACGTAAAAAAGGCTTAGAGCAGGTGACTTACGACGATCCTGACATGGAAGAGTACCTGAAGGACACCTATGGTGTAACTGTTTATCAGGAGCAAGTGATGCTGCTTAGCCGCAAATTAGCCGGCTTTACACGTGGTGAGAGCGATACATTGCGTAAGGCAATGGGTAAGAAGAAAAAGGACGTGCTGGCCAAGATGAAACCGCAGTTCATCAACCAAGGAACAGAACGGGGTCACGATCCCAAGGTCTTGGAAAAGATTTGGCACGACTGGGAGGCTTTTGCTTCGTACGCCTTCAATAAATCTCATGCCGCTTGCTATGCATGGGTGGCTTATCAGACGGGTTACCTCAAAGCTCACTACCCTGCCGAGTTTATGGCGGCCAACTTGACGGTAGCCAAGGACGATATAACCACGGTAACTAAGTATATGGACGAGTGCCGCGACTTAGGAATTGATGTATTAGAGCCGGACGTTAATGAGTCGGATTTGAACTTCACAGTCAATACCAAGGGTGCTATCCGATTTGGATTAGGTGGCATTAAGGGTGTAGGAGAAGGTGCTGTAGAGGCTATCTTATCCGAGCGTTCACAAAACGGCAAGTTTACCAGTTTATATAACTTCTTGGAACGTGTTAACCTGCAGGCATGCAATCGCAAGACCGTTGAGAACTTAGCTAAATGCGGTGCTTTAGACTGCTTCCAAGGCATTTACCGTGAGCAGATTTTAGGCGTAACAGATAAAGGTGAAGACGCCTTGGATATGTTGATGCGTTATGGAAATAAGTACCAGCAAGATAAGCAACAACAGCAAAACACTCTGTTTGGCGACCTTGGCGAAGGAATTGAAATTCAAAAACCCGAATTGCCTAAGTCTCCGCACATGACGACCATTGAGCGGCTCAATATAGAAAAAGATCTGATTGGTATTTACCTAAGTGCCCATCCTTTGGACGAATATGAGTTTGAGGTTCGCACCATGAGTAATATGTCAACAGCCGACTTAAACTGGTTGGAGACGCATAAGAAAGAGGTGGAAATCAAGAAACGTGACGGCAGTAAAGGCAGCAAACGTCGTTTATGCCTAAGCGACTGGCAAGGCGTGATTGAAGAGAAAGAGACAGATGAAGGTGAGACCATCACCATCAACGTGCACGATAAGATGAAACAGATGCTGGAAAAACACCAGAATAGGTCGATTCATCTATGCGGTTTGATTACAACAGCCGAAGAAAAGATTGGTCGTAACGGTACGCCGTACGGTAGTTATGTCTTAGAGGATTACGAGGGCAGTTATGGTTTTGCACTCTTCCGTGATAACTATCAACAACTGGCACCGGTGCTTAAACCCAATGTATATGTTTATCTGACCGGCACTATTCAGCAAGCCGGCAAGGGGCAGCAGTGGTTCAAGGAAAAGAACATAGAAGATGCAGAATATGAATTCTCTATTCAGCAAGTGGAGTTGTTGCAAGAAGTGCAAGACAAACACTTGGAGGAATTGATTCTGCGCATCCCGATTACTAAGGTAGATAGAGAACTGATTGACAGTTTGACCAATTTGGCCAAGAGTCATCTCGGTAAGGCATTGCTCAAGATTGAGGTGCACGACCACACGACCAACCATTTAATTCAGTTCACCTCCCAATCCTACCCTGTTCATGTGGATAAGGAGTTCTTCCGTTGGCTAAAGACTAAAGCAGCAGAAGAGACATTACACTACAGGATTAAGTAACAAACAAAGCCCCGCCAATTGAGCGGGGCTTTATTGTGAAAGGAAGGCTAATTAAAGGCTCTTAGCCACTTCAATCGTTTCGTATGTCTCCACGATATCGCCTTCTACAACATCATTGAAGGACTTGATACTCAAACCACATTCTTGGTTGAGACCAATCTCCTTGATATCATCCTTACCGTGCTTCAAGCTACTGAGTTCGCCGGTATGGATAACGATACCATCACGGATAATGCGGCATTTATTGGCGCGTTTGGCTTTGCCTTCACGAACAATACATCCTGCAATAGTACCCACCTTGGAGATATGGAAGGTCTGCAGCACTTCAAGCGTAGCCGTCACTTCCTCTTTGATATCCGGCGAGAGCATACCTGCCATAGCGGCCTTGAGTTCCTCAATAGCATCATAAATAATGCTATACAGACGAATATCTACTTCCTGTTCATCAGCCATCTTACGGGCAGTACCGGTAGGACGAACATTAAAGCCAACGATAATGGCATTGGAAGCAGCAGCCAACATAATATCACTATCCGAGATAGCACCTACGGCACCGTGAATGACATTCACTTGGATATTCTCGGTAGATAGTTTAATGAGCGAATCGGACAAGGCTTCTACGGAGCCATCCACATCACCTTTGACGATAAGGTTAATCTCCTTGAAGTCACCAATAGCCAAACGACGACCAATCTCGTCCAAACCAATATGTTTCTTGGTACGAATTGACTGCTCACGTTGTAATTGTTCACGTTTATTGGCAATATCACGAGCCTCTTGTTCGGTAGGTAATACATTAAATTCATCACCAGCCTGAGGAGCACCATTTAAGCCCAAGATAACGGCAGGTTCACCCGGTAATGCTTGTTGGATCTTCTGTCCGCGTTCATTAAACATTGCCTTAATCTTACCATGGAAGGTACCGGCCAGCACGATATCGCCTTGATGAAGCGTGCCGTCGCTTACTAAGATAGTAGCGATATATCCACGTCCCTTATCCAAAGAAGACTCAATCACCGAACCTTTGGCGCGACGTTTGGGATTAGCTTTCAAGTCAAGCATATCGGCCTCCAGCAGCACTTTCTCCAGCAATTCATATACGCCATCGCCTTTCTTAGCAGAAATATCCTGAGATTGGTACTTACCGCCCCAATCCTCAACAAGGATATTCATGTTAGACAGCTGTTCCTTAATCTTATCCGGATTAGCTCCGGGTTTATCGCACTTGTTGATTGCAAATATCATCGGTACACCGGCAGCTTGGGCGTGGTTGATAGCCTCGATAGTCTGTGGCATAACGGCATCATCCGCCGCCACGATAATAATTGCGATATCCGTTACTTTGGCACCGCGAGCACGCATAGCAGTAAAGGCTTCGTGACCCGGAGTATCTAAGAACGTGATATGACGACCATTCTTGAGTTGTACGTTGTATGCACCGATGTGCTGCGTTATACCACCAGCCTCACCGGCAATCACGTTGGCATTACGAATATGGTCCAAAAGCGATGTCTTACCGTGATCGACGTGACCCATCACCGTTACGATAGGACAACGTTCCTCTACATCGGCCTCATTCACTTCTTCGTCAGCATTGATTTCTTCGGTCACCTTAGCACTAACGTATTCCGTGGTAAATCCAAATTCCTCTGCCACCAAGTTAATGGTTTCTGCATCCAGACGTTGGTTGATACTTACCATCACGCCAAGCATCATACAGGTACTAATAACCTTTGTGACGGGCACATTCATCATGGTTGCCAAGTCATTCGCAGTCACGAACTCCGTCAGTTTTAATACGGACGATTGTGCTTGCATCTCAGCGCGTTCTTCTTCACGCTTCTGCTGTTCCTGTTTACGACGCTCGTTTTTATGGATAGAAGTCATGGACTTGCTATGCCGTTCATTAAGGGAAGCGTTGACGTTTTTGACGTTACGACGTATCTCCTCATCGTCTATTTCCGTCTTGTAACTTCGTTTGTCTTTCTTCTTATTACCCTTTTGATTGCGTGCATCGTTGATATCCACTTGTGCGGAATGGATACGCTCACGTTTACGTTTATTCTCGTGTTCAGCAGATGCACCTTTATTGCCAGCCTGTCCACCTTGGTTGGCATTCATGCGTTGCGCTTTACGTTGTTGCTCGCGTTCAATACGCTCTTGTTTCTTCTCTTCCTTTGTTTTCTTGGTAGGATGAGTAGCCTGATTGATTGCACTTAGGTCAATCTTACCCAGCACTTTTAGTTGCTTATTAGCCACTTCAGCCGCCTTTTTATCTCCGGAAGTCTTAGCCAATTCAACCTTAGGGGCAGGTTTCTCCTGCTTAACCGGTTGCGGTGCAGGAGCCGGTTTCTCTTTCTTAGGTTGAGGAGCCGGTTGTGGCTTAGGTTCCTCTTTTTTAGGAGCCTCTGCCTTAGGCTTTTCCTGCTCAGGCTGTTCCTTAGCGGGTTGCTGTTTATTCAAATCAATCTTACCAACCACCTTAGGTTGTGGTACTTTGGTTTCAATATGCTCCGGCTGAGGTTGAGGTTTGGGCTCAACGCTCATTTTTTCAGGCATATCGCGTTCTTGGCGCTCCTGGGCCTGACGGTCTGCTTCTAATTTAAGTGCCATATCCTTGTTAAATTCCTTGGCGAGAAGCAGATAGAGATCGTCATCGATACGTGTATTGGGATCGGTGGCGACTTCATGACCCTGCTTGGCACAGAATTCAACGGCTGTGGACATACCAATATTGAGTTCTTTACAAGCTTTGATGAGTTTAATTGCCATAATGATTGTTTAATTGATGATTGTTAATTGCTAATTGTTAATTGATTATTTAGTCGTTCTCAAATTCAGCCTGGAGGACCTCAATAACGTTATTGATTGTTTCTTCCTCGAGGTCGGTACTTTGGATTAAATCTTCTTTAGACTTAGCCAGCACAGCCTTAGCTGTATCCAAGCCGATAGCCTTGAAGGCATCCAATACCCATTGATCGATTTCATCGTTGAACTCGTCCAAATAGATATCCTCAGAGTCGTTCTCCTCACGATAAACATCAATCTGATAGCCGGTCAGCATGCAAGCCAACTTGATGTTGAAGCCACCCTTACCAATAGCCAAACTAACCTCTTCGGGTTTGAAGATGACCTTAGCGGTTTTGTTCTCCTCGTCAATCGTCATGGATGAGATTTTAGCAGGAGCCAAAGCACGTTGGATAAACAATTGGATATTAGAGGTGTAGTTAATCACGTCGATATTCTCGTTACGCAACTCGCGTACGATACCATGAATACGAGCACCTTTTATACCTACGCATGCGCCAACGGGGTCGATACGCTCATCAAAACTCTCAACAGCCACTTTGGCGCGTTCGCCGGGGATGCGAGCGATATTCTTGATTGCAATCAGACCGTCATGTACCTCAGGAACCTCTTGCTCAAACAAACGTTGCAAGAATAACGGACTGGTACGACTCAATACGATACGAGGATTCTGGTTCTTATTCTCTACTTGAACAACCACGGCACGAACCGTTGATCCTTCTGGATAGTAATCATTGGGGATTTGATTGTCTTTGGGTAAGAATAATTCGTTACCATCCTCGTCCCAAAGAATCTTATCTCTCTTGTGCGTTTGGCAAACCTCACCGCTAACGATTTGACCCAACAGGTCTGAATAGCGCAGATAAAGGTTCTCCTTCTGCAACTCAAGAATCTTAGAAGCCAATGTTTGACGGAGATTAAGAATCATACGACGTCCAAACTTAGAGAATTCCAATTTGTCGGTAAAGTCCTCTCCTACTTCAATTTCCGGGTCAACTTCTCGAGCCTCACTCAGCTCAACTTGCGTCTCAGGATTAGCCACATCGCCGTCCTCCATAACAAGGCGGTTACGATAAATCTCCAAGTCACCCTTGTCCGGGTTAATGATGACATCGTAGTTGGCATCGCTGCCATACATTTTGGTGATCACACAACGGAAGGAATCCTCCAACACGTTAATAAACGTTTGACGATCAATGTTTTTCAGTTCTTTGAACTCTGAAAATTTGTCAATTAGATTGACAGTTTCTTGCGTTTTAGCCATTTTAGTTAAAATGTTATATTATAAATTACTTTTTTCACTTCATCATAGCGGAAAGTCAGCGTTTCTTTTGCCTCAATCATAAAAGTCTCTTCATCTACGCTAATCAATTGGCCGCTGAATTTCTTACCATCAGCATCCGTTACTACCACGTTGTGGCCCAAGTTCTTTTGATACTGTATCTTAGTCTTAAATGGATCAGTTAGACTAACACTCCCCACCTCTAAGCTATAATCATCCTTATCGCCTAATTTCTCCACCAAATAGCGGTTTAATTCGGCACAAAAATCTACATCTACTACGCCCAGACGATCTATCTCTACTAAGATATTCTGGTCCTTATCAATTTCGAGTGTTTGCAACTCATAATCCGTATCCTTTAGATACGCTTCCACAAGGGATTTTACTTGTTCAATTGTTACCATATTTGTACGAGTTGAGGGAACCTTCTCAGGTCCCCTCTATCAAATTCGACTGCAAAGGTACTACTTTTTTTTGAATTATGCAAATATTTCAGCAGAAAAATGAAAAAAAAGATATAGATTCTTCATCAAGTTGCCATAAAATCTAAATCCATCATCTTAATAATGGCACGCTATCGCTGTAATATAGAATAATGTCAGATAAGATAAAATTGAAAGTAAAATGCAGAAAAAATTGAAAATAAAATGCAGATAAAATTGAAAATAATTTGCGTAATTCATTTATTTTTAGTAATTTTGCAGCCTGAAATGAAATTTGCAGTTTTATACATAAAAGAAAACAATTATGGCATACTTAAGACGTGTTGCAGATGATCAATTAAAACTCCTCTTGGAAGCAATGGGAGCCGTATTGGTAGAAGGTCCTAAATGGTGTGGAAAAACTACTACTGCCGAACAGCAAGCCGGTAGCGTGTTACGCATGCAAGACCCAGATGATTTTGATGAATTACAGTCAACAGCAAAAACAAAACCTTCACTGCTATTGTTAGGTGATACGCCACGTTTGATTGACGAATGGCAAGATGCTCCTGTGCTATGGGATGCCGTACGAACTATGGTTGATAAACGAGGTTTACCCGGGCAGTTTATCTTGACAGGTTCTAATAGTGTTGACGATAGTAAGATTCGTCACACAGGGACAGGTCGTATTGCATCGCTTAAAATGCGTCCTATGAGTTTATGGGAATCGGGAGAGTCAACCGGTGAAATATCGTTGATAGAATTATTTAGCAACCCCGATTTAGACATTGATGGCAAGCAGTCGGCAATGACCGTGGAGCAACTGATTTATGCTGCCTGCCGTGGTGGTTGGCCACAAGCAGTATTGAGCAAGAACGAAAAGAGTGCCTTACAGGTTGCACGCAAGTATGTAAGCACATTATGCGATCGAGATATTCAAAAAGTGGATGGTGTACGTCGTAATCCTCATTTGGCAAGAATGCTATTGCGCACATACGCTCGCAATATCTCCACCTTAGCAAAGACCAGCTCAATGGTAGCAGACATTACAGAGCAAGATTCTGTGTATTGCACACGTCCTACTTTTGAGGATTATGTGTCAGCGTTTGAACGCTTGTACATTATTGAAGATATTCCTGCATGGTGCCCTGCTATTCGAAGCAAGGCTGCTATACGTAATACTCCTAAACGCGGATTTTGCGACCCTTCTATAGCAGTCGCAGCATTGCAACTCTCCCCCGAAGTTCTCCAAACACAACTAAAAACATTTGGTTTCCAATTTGAGCAGATGTGTATCAGGGACTTGCGTGCGTACTCGGATGCGTTGGACGGAGAAGTATCCTATTATCACGACAAATATGGTTTAGAGGCAGATATTGTGCTCCATTTAGGCGATGGACGCTATGCCCTAATAGAGTGCAAATTGGGTAGCAGCGAGATAGAAGATGGCGCAAAGCATTTATGTGAAATGCACCGACTTATTCGTGAGCATAACCTATTGCGTGAGCCCGATTTGAAGATTGTCATTACCGGTGGCAAGATGGCATATACCCGTCCTGATGGTGTCAAAGTGATTCCGTTGGCATGTTTGAAAGCGTAAATGTATATGTGCATAATAATCTCAATAGACAAGTATTTTGCGTATTTGTCCGCTTGATTAAATTTATTGGTGTTTAACTTTTTGAATCAAGGGACAACTGGGCCGCGTCTAAAGTTCCGTGGCATCTCCGGTGCTTAGAGCACTCCAGTGAAAATGTAAGCCCCTCCTAAGCCCCACCGGAAGCGGACGAAAAGCGAGGCAGAGAACGAATTGTTTTCTGCCCCGCAAAAGATTAATAATGGGAAAGTTGGAGACTATTTTTGTTGTTTTAGGGTGATTTTTTTGTGGCATGCCACACTTTTTACCCCGCAAAGGTACTACTTTTTTTGAATTATGCAAGAAAATCACAAAAAAATGCAATGATATTGACTTTTTCTGTTATTTTTACATAATAATACACATTAAGAACATAAGATATTCTCTAATGTTGGTGTCAACAACGTGCCACTAGATAGTCTCATTTTCTTTGCCAATCGTAATTTGGTATTCGGCAAAGAAGACGCTTGAAAATGCATAATCAATGCGATATCCTCATTCTCTAAGTTTAAGAGGTACAGGAAGCATAATAATTGTTGCTGTTCTGTTAAGTTGGGATAATGGTCGTTTAGATTGGATAAAAAGCCATTAAATTGCTGATTCACAAACGTCTGAAACATATTCCATGAACGATAGTGAATCAATTTATCATAGATATCTTTGAGTTGCCATTCTCGTTCAGACCATTTAGAGGTTTCAGAATAGATTTGCATTTTAGCATTGTGTAAATCATTATGCAGAGTGTCTCTGCGTACTAATAACCCTTTATATACAGAATCAGATTGAGCAGCATCCAATAATTCACGCATCTGCGTAAGTTGTTTTTCATAATTAGACTGCAATTTAACACGTTGGAGCGTCTCTATACGGATTATAACATAGATAATCGCGGTGCAACAAGCGCACACAATAATAACAAGGAATTTCACAGCCATAATACTATAAACATATTCTCCACGAAGTGGCCACTTCGTCTGTAACTACAATCGTGGAATTGATTGATAATAACGTATTTATAAATAAATCTTCTTCACGAACATATACATCCACGTGGTATGGCAATAAACAATACCAACCATTAAAATACAATCGCAACCCTGTTTTGTTGTCAAAAAAAAGATGGTGTTTTTTTATGGGTTGTATGCGAACTATTTTATCAATCGGTAAACGAAGCGGGAAAGGATAAAAGCCATTATAGAAGACAAAATGTCGCCCGCGGACCTTGTATATACTATGTGTATAAGAAGCAGAAATATAGACAAATGTCATTACACAAATAAACGCCACTCCAGCCAAAATAAGGACTATAATATTCATAGGAACCTGTTTATTCTGAAAAATGCAATATATGCACATTGCAAGTACAAAAACAAGGCTATGCAATGCTGCAATCAGGATAGAAAACCGAAGTCCTGATATGGGAAGTCCTTGTGGTGAAAAACATTTATCCTCCATTATCTCTAAAATCTAAATCCTATGGTTATTCCGAACATTAACTGATCTTGTGTAGAAGAATATACGAAATAGTTAGTATATTGACAAAACACACCTATTGAAAATCCTTTAGGAAAAACATATTCATAACTAACCTTGCCCAAGACGCCATGATCCACCTGGCGGCGCAAAGCATAATCGTTGAGATTATGGGGAGCAACTTCATTAGACGTAAAAAGCGAGAAAGAATACCCAATTCCTAAGGTTACCACATGTTGCGTATTGATTGGTTTATAGCACGCATATATATCTGTTGTCCATTGATGTTTGAAGTTATTATAGTCTGTGCTGAGTGCACCTACTCGTTCGGGTTTGATGCCAGAGTGAAAGCCAGCTTGAACTCCAATACCTAAATTATATTTGAAGGTACCTTCGTAATTAACCATCCAATTCGTCTGAATACAACTTTTACTAAGAGCATTAATGCCTCCATAAAGTTTAATTTGATTGCTTTGTGCTAACATCGTTAGGGGTGCTACGGCGGATAAAAATACGAGAAGAATTTTGTGTCTGTAGTTCATAAAATGATATGATTATAACTCCTGCCGAAATCAGTCGGCGCTGTTTGAAAATTCTTTGCAAAATTACAAAAAAAATCTCAAACAGCAGGTGTATTATCATATCTTAATTATCGACAACCATGAACATAACTTATTGATTCTAAACATCTTAACAAAAAATCACATAGACATAACATCCATATTATTTTAACGGCTCTATAAAATGGCCATTTTTAGTCAAATTCTCCCCTTGTATCATTATCAAATCACTCAAAATATATTCAGGATGGACTACTCCGGTTACTAATTTAACCATTCCGTTTCCGCGACTATTTATCAGTCGCTGAAGATACAATTTTCTATCAAAAACCATTTTTAGGGTGATTTTTTTGTGGCATGCCACACTTTTTACCCCGCAAAGGTACTGCATTTTTTTTGAATTGACCAAATATTTTTACAGAAAAATGAACTTTTTTAATAATCTTTGCGCAAAATCTTAATAATAATAAACCTTTGGGAACTATTTCGTTTTTTTGTCATCTAATACGATAGCATCGGCATTTTCCACTTCAAGAGCTCTCTTGTTATGGGCATTATCTGTCGAAATGATAGAATGTCCCAATTCTTTTTCTATATTTTCTCTGGCAGAACGAGATATTTTTCCTCCTTCTTTGGCAATCTTTTTGCTCTCAGCGAACGTCTCTGGTTTACGGCTCTTAGAAATAGCAGTAGTAGAAACTTCTGCCAACATGTTTAGCACCAATTCTAAATTGGTCATATTGTCGCGCAAGTTCTCTTTTGTAAGCCCCTTTATATCTTTATACTCACGTACACTCAATCCACTCCAAGCACGTGTCATTTCGTTGGTTAGAATGGCATATTCAGACTCTTGCTCTATGCCACGTGCTTTCCATTCATCCGTCAGTTCCTTACGCATTTCAATGGTCTGCAATCGCTGGTTAATCCAACCTTCAGTATAGCCCTTAGCGCGATAGTAATCTGCACCCCGCAAAATAGCCTTCTCCGGATCTGCCATTTCTGCTAAACGGTCGCTCCCGACTTGTGCTAGCCACATCTTGAATGGTTCTGCTTTCTTGGACGGAATGGATTGGATTAGTCGCAAGGTATCTTTGGTAGTAAGGCATTTTTGAGCATGTAATTTACCATCCGTTGAAAGGAATTGGTGGGGGGGACAAGTTGTCCCCCTCACGAAAGCGTCCAAATCAGGGTCACGCTTACGTAGTTTCTTAAAGTATTCTGCGGGATCAATAGAGTCAGTAAGTATTTTTATAACATCATTTATACAAAAATACCATTCTTCTTTCTCATTATCCCAATAAGTACGCACTTTCTGCGTTTCAAATAGTTTTATAGATTCCTGTTGCGACATATCTTATTAGATATCCATTTTATATTTTGTGACTGCAAAGTTACAAAAAAAATCTGATATACGCAAATATTATGAAGAAAAAATAATCCAATTTTTAAAAATACAGTACTCAATGAATGAATAGTAGTTTTTGGACAACCTCTTTTTGTGAACAAGACCGAGGTGGAATGAGAGTGTGTTAACTAATTTGATAACAGATTTATATAGGGGATGGATGAGTGGATGGAGGTGGGCTGTGGTGAAGGGTGTTTGCATATACGGTGCACGTACGTGCATATAGGATGCGAGGCAGAGAACAAATTGTTTTCTGCCTCGCAAAGGATGAATAAGAGGAAAGTTTGGAGGTTACTTCACTCTCGCGCCGGTGGCGGTGTAGAGCTGATCATCAATGTCAATATAGAAATGCCCTTGGTGCATAAACTTACGAGCAGCAGGACGATTGGTCATACATGATTTTGTTGAGGTAGAAATAGACGTGTCATCATACATACAAACCGGACGAATAAACATCCCATAGTAACGATCATCGCCGTCCACATTTTTTGAACTTGAATTGAACTTAAGACACTTTGCCTTTTCAGACGTTTGATGCGTAGATGTCCAATAATAGCCATTTGTGCGATCCA
>JAGHRV010000027.1 GCA_018066175.1 Candidatus Colicola equi
GTAAATTCACATGGTTAACATTTTCTTGCTCTTCTTTGCACGCAGCAATTACTATTTTGGGGACTAACGATAAAGGACATTCTTGTGGAACCGTCCAATCTATTGCTTCTTTGATAGAATCATACATGCGCCACCCATCAGTTATTTTTAACTCAGGGAACAGGTCTATTAATTCCTGTTTGGTAATTTCTCCTAATCGGAAGCGGCCTAACTGTTCTGCAACAGAAAGCCAATACTGTTCATTTTTAAGTTGTTCCATATGCATAGAAAAAAAACGGATTAATAATTGATATTTATCCGTTAATGACATAAAGGGTATAAATGTAACCCATTATTCGTTATTTTTTTTAAAATCATATTGAATCTTGCCCTACTCCATTATCAACTGGAACAGTATCTCCATAATGAAAAGGAGTAAGTTTCATCTCATATTGCACGACTTTAGACCTTTCAGAAAAAATCCAGATACATAAACTTGCAGGAATAACTAATAATGCTATACATGCAATTATTCGAAGGAATCTGGCAGGTTTTCGTTGCCATTCCCTAATCTTTGATATTTTTTTGTTACGATCAATAAGTTCTTTCGTAACAAGATTGATAAAATCTTTATCTATCATTGCGCATCCGTATTTGATATAAGTTTAGAACTGATTCTTTTAAACGTTGTAAGCATTTACTCTTGGCTGTTTTTAAAGCATCTTTACTTTGGAAAGTTGGTAGCTCGTTTAATATACTTTCCAAATCTTTTTGTTCAATTAATGCCTTTGTTAAGATTTGACAACATCTTTCTGACAATAAGGCAATGCTATCAGCAACAACCTCTTGCATTGCATCTTCTTCTTTGATCCATTCTTCGGTAATCAACTCTACTGATGGATACAGTAATGATGTATCATACCCTTTTCTTGTCCATTCATCATAATTAATGATTTGAATGTCTGAACGAATGAATTCTTTGTATTTAAGTTTGGCAATGCCCATTAAATATGTATTTAAGGTTCCTTTCAGAGGCATATTGTTATTACCCATAAGGATGCCATCGGACACAAATATTTTTCCTCTTTCTATGTGTTGCCATAAGGTAATGAATGTATTTTGAAAGATATCTTTAGCATCTTCCTCTGAACAAAACATCAACCGCTGATAGTGCTCAAAGAAATATGTTTTGCACATTTTATACAAAGCCTCTTGTATTGTAGGGATGCCATTCCGTACTCCATTCACTAATTGAATATCTGTATAAGCTGATATGTGACGTGACCTGAGTTGCAGCATTATGAAAAAACAATCGTAAAAATATTGTTATTAGCAATCCTTCATTAATTGCTTACGAATTAATTTATTTGTATGTCGAATTGAATATATAAAGCAGATTAAAAATAAAAGAACACTTACTCCTCCCTGCAGTAATCCATTCGAAGTCAGCATTAAAAAAGAATCATACATTCCATGCAATAGTACCGGTAATAGATATGCCATTGCCCAACAATATCTGTGTTGAGGGAGGAAATAGGCCAATGCATAAAAATACCCCATGACAACAGCAAAGATATAATGTCCCGGAATAGCCAGAAAAGCACGACCAATAGCGACAACCTGCCAATTGTCAATATTAGAGAATAAATATAGTACGTTTTCTGTGGCTGCGAAACCCATTCCAACACAAACAGCGTAAACAATACCATCCATGTGCTCATTAAAATAGGAGTTCTTACGTAGTAGAAGCCATAGCAATAGTATTTTAATTGCTTCTTCAGGTATTGCTGCATTTATGAATGATTCGGCAATAGCACCAAATGCAGATGCTGTATTAAATGTCAATGGGAATATGTTGCTGATTAAGGATATTAATGCAATATCCAAAGGAACTGCCAATATACCATATCCAAAACCTTTTAACAACATTTTGACAGGTTCGGGATTTTTGCGATCTCGAATCAAAATATATGCCACTATGATTAGTGCGGGCAAGATACCGGAAAGTATTACAAGCCAAAGAGAAGATTTCATATAGTAGTAATCATCAAATCACATTACATTTCATTCGTATTCGTCAATTCGCAGCCACATGCAGGGCAGAATACATATCCAGGATAGATGGGTTCTTTACAAATTTGGCCATTACGTCCTTTATGATTACAGTAGAATAAGGGTTGATCTGCTCCAATAGCTCGACGAATGAATGTCTTATAAAGAGGCGTTTCTTGCTTATGAACAATGTCGTATCCTAATTTACGAATCAGTTTAATAGTATCCGTTGCCATTTTGCGGTCATATTCTTTCTCTCCTTCTGGCAGATCTTTATATGGCACCATATCTGGAGTTTGTTTCAAAACGTCGTCACGTTTTTCGCCATAAGTCCACCCTTCACATTGTCGTTTCTTTGCCCACACTTCATGAGCGTTTTCTGCGATGGATTCTTGTAATTTAGTAAAATCTGAGTCTAATATTACATCCGATAAATCAATAGGGTTTGGAATGTAAGTTTTCATAAGAATTGTTTAAGTTAATAATTTAACATTATTTGGGATTACTTTATTTTTATACTACAGTTGGAATAGTGTTCTTCTTATTTGAGAATTATTTATGTAACAGAAATATATTTCGTATAGGTTCGCATATGATATTTTTTCCGAGCCAAGCTATTGTTCTTGTATTTTTTGTCAATAAAGTCCCAATATAGCAAAACATATTTCTACTAGTCGAGAATGTGCAGAGAGGATGGCGTAATTTATAGAAGTTGTAAACACCTTCTTATGTATTGTAAGTTTATACAATAGTTATAAATCGGCAAAAAGTTGACTGGTAATATTAGAAAGGCTATCCATCGTAAATATGAGTTCTTTTTGACGCTCATCATATTCTTCCTCAGTTCCCCACACATCATAATTAGAGAATGAATATTCTATAACCTTATGGGCAATATGATTACGATGAATTGTGGAACTTACCCCCCCCCACGCATCAATAATATTCATATTTTCTTGTGTAATTTCACCCTGTTCGTTATAGCACTGCTCCAAAAGCACAATACCATTATCATTATAATAACACTCTCTTCTGGGAGGTTGACCATTTATTGAAACTAAATTATTATCCTTATCATAAAAAGCATTAAACTCTTGCAGTCCCGACTTGTGATACCTAGAAATTTGCCTATGCCATCCCTGTACATTATTTACATTCATTCTATTTTGATTAAAAAAACTCATTTCTATTGGTCTATCACATTCGTCATAAATAGTGTAGTAATATGCATATCCGCATGCGTCGACATTAATCAACGAATCGTTTTCATCTAAATATCTTTCCCCTGATCGGATGTTGAATCGATGCCAGGTATACTGCGCTTTATGATATCCTAATCTATTTTTGCAAGGCATATCATTTGTGTCATAAAAACTAACTTGAACAACATTCCCTTTTTCATCATATTCCTTATGAGTATGCCAAGCTCCTATTATTGGAGATAAGGAACGTTCTAAATTTTGGTTATAACCCCAATTATCTGAAATAAAAGAACGCTCGTTATATCCATACTCGATTTTTGAAAATCCACATGTGTCGTGAAGAACTCTCTCATTATCTGCACCAAAATATTGTTCTGAACTCACACGGCCATACTTATCATATGTACGAATATATTTTGCAACACCATATTGATCTATTGTTAACTGTTCATCGGCATCAATGATTCGCATTTCTCTACACAATCCGTTGGAAGTGTATTTTGCAGATTTTCTATCTATTAGGTTTCCCCATTCGTCATATTGTGAAAAGATTACTACATGTCCCTTTTCATCAAAGATTCGTTCTTGTATCGCAACTTTTGATGTAACATTGGAAACTCGTGTTTCTCCATCTGTATCAAACACTTCCATTTTAGTGCAATAGTTATTTGCATCGTAACTATATTTAACAATAGCAAAGCCACTATTACAACACATAGGTGAATCATTTGTATTAAGAAACGTAATTTGCTTTATCTGACCGATATCATTTCGTTCTATTTCATAGCCTGTAGTGTTGTCGTAAAGGTAATAGCACATAGGAAAATTGAATGCATTAAATGTACGAGTCTTGGATAGAAGCCCATTTTTATATTCTTTTTGTTCATAATACAATAATGTGCTTTGAGCATTATAATATCGCCTTTTTGTCAAACGAGAATGATTGTCAAAAGAAAAATCTATAATTGCGTACCCAAAACTATTATTCTCTAACTCGCCATTCGGTTTCGTAAAGATAACTCTTTTCATGCGATGAAATAAGTCATACGTTGCTTTTACACAGTATATTCCGTTAACATCTCGACATGGCAGACCATCTGTTCCGTAAAAGCAGATTTCTATTATATCTCCATTTTTGTTGTAACAATATTTGATTTTATGTATTCCTGCAATATCATTGCGCCATAGAAGACATGATTGATTATTGCAATCATAAAATGAATATGACACAGAGTCCTTTGAATGGAAAAATCGTTGAAGATGATATCCAAATCGGTTCAAACAAGCTTTCTCGTCTTCATCGAAAAATCTCTCTTCCTCCAAGTTCCCGTACTTGTCACGTGAACCCTTGATGATTGCCGCATTCTCAAAACCTTTTGTTCGGCTTCCGTAAATATCAAAATATTCACATTGCTCCATTGTACCCGTTGGATGATAGGAATAATGTTTTGAAGATACACCTTGTGCGTCTGAACAATATTGCATTTCGTTATTAAGATAAATAACATCTTGAACGCGATGAAGCGAATCTAAATGATATTCAACTCCAGCAATTCCTTCTTGATCAGACGTCAAAATGTCTCGGCCAATTGGATTATACACCTTGCGAATTAAGTACCCATCTTCATCGTATAAGAACGAAAAACGACCTATATTGGATTTCTCCTCAGGCCAACCTTCTTTAAAATTAAATTCGTCATTTGTGTTATGTCTCCAATCAAATTGGTTAGTTCTGCCATTTAATAATATTGCGTTTCCGTTATAATAGTTCAATAAGTCCATTTTGGTATGACTAACATCTGCAAAACGTCCTCGCATGATGGGAGAATTCAATTCATCAAAATAGACAATTGACATACATACTCCATTCTCATAGGATAATTCTTGTATAGGATATCTATCTGTTAGTTCTGTATTACCAATTTTCGCTGGATTACCAAACCAATCACAATGTGTAATGCGTTTAAGTTTCCACCCGACATAATCAAATTGATAATAATTGGAAGTATGATTTAAGTCTTTTTCAGTTAATGGAATAATCCCTTCAGGAATCCCATATTTAATCACATAATCCGCATAATATTCATGTTTCGTTCGGGTATAATCCCACACAAAAGCGGCCGCACCTAACACAAGCACGATCAAGACAGCCAGCAATATACGCATACGGATCAGAAAACGTCTATATCGTCCCCATAAGGTATCAAAACGCACCTCTAAAATATGTGCTGCCACACGAACAAGTGCTTTTTGCTTGCCAACTTCCTGAATATTAACACCTAATAACTCTTGTTTCTTGGGCAAATTAAGCAAAGCCTTCGGATAACATTCTTGTGCCTTGTCTTTTGCATAGGGTGTTCCCTTGACAATAAAAGGAATAATATCCGCAGCACGTCCAGCATCTACAAACGTCTGTGCCTCCAGATTGACATAATCTGATTTAGTGGCATTAGGAGAGCAAATTACAATTAAAAAATGTGAATCCAATAGAGCTTGACGCAATCCTCCTTCTAAGGTGCCGGCTACAAGATCTGTTTTATCCCGAAAGATAGGACGTAATTTCTTAGGAGCATTCGGATTCTCTTCGCATACGATAGAAGGAATACGATAATGTTCTAATTTACGTTGCAACCATTTGGCCCAACGCTCATCTTCTCGTTTATACGAGATAAATGCTATGTTCGTGTATGTTTGCATATATTATTTTAAATCTTTACAACTGTATATAACATGCTCATGATTCCTAATTTTAATAGTTCTATTAGAATCAATATAATCATCTAAATCAGAATAGTTGAGTTGATGAAGAAAATCGATCGTAACTTGAGGAATTTCATAGTTATCCCCCGACTTCCTATATGCCATAAAATATACCATCATTGGCTTAACATAATCAGATTGTACTGTCAATTTGATAACTTCATCTTCAACAGCTTTCATATAGTAATATTGACTTCCTAGTAAAAGATAAGATCTATTTTCTTTAGAAATAGAACTTTCTGGAGAATTTTCTGAAAATTGTCCTGCTAAATATTCAGTAAGTTCCTCATTTTCATAACCCAAGATTTTGCAATATCCATCCCTTGTACCACTCTCAAACGAAGTCGAATATACATTTAATGTTGTATCCTCAATCAATTGTTTCAGTATTGGAATAGAAATATGTCTATTACGTAAGTAGTCGGGGTGCTTATCAAAAAAATCACTCTCTTCTTTAAGATATATCGCCAACGAATCGTAACCTAAATTACAAGCAATAATTATTGCACTATCCAAATACATCTGCTTTGTAATCTGAGCATTACAAAAATCTTCATCCGTTGCTTTTGTTGCAGAAAGACAAATAGGATAATATCTTCTTGTATCTTGCAGTGAAACAACTTCTTCTTCAAGCATTTTCCAAGCCGATTTAGTGGGCAAATGAAGATAATATCCATTGGGATAATCCGCCAAAGTAGGTATCGCTGTTTTATGCTGTGTTTCAATAAAATTTGCCACAGATCCTCCTCCAGCTATCAATAACATCGTTTGAGGAGTAGGTTCCAGTTTTACCATTCTATCAGGGTGTTTAGCAAAATATCCTGTAAAAAATGCGATTACACATACTACTAATGACACTATACAATACCACTTTTTTTGTTTTATTTTTTTCCACCACGATGTTTTGTTCCATGAATTTAGGTCATTTTGAATAAGGTTCTTCAATTCTTCCCGACTTGTAAAATGTTGGTAATACTGTTTCTTGCTGTCTAGATACTTGACTATCTCGTCATTTTCTTCAAGATTGATACCATAAAAGAATATTGTAGGATGACCATTTTCCTCGTAGCTTTTACATGCAAACTCAAACTCATTCTTTGTCTCATCACCAATACTCCCATCAAAGATAAACAACGCAACATTTGCCTTCTGTTTTACGAAACGAAGATAATGTTCTTGGTGACCTTCTGGCGTATATTCATGAATAAGATCTTTATATGTTTTTACGATATAAAAACGGTTAGCATTTCTTTTTGAGTTCAACCTGCTGATAACAGGGTCAACAACGGAAGGACGATAACCAACCATTGTTGTGCCGTTGCCTTCTAATAAGGCGACACCTCCTCCTAAAAATATTTTAACTTCTTGTTTCATTATATTGTAGTCTTATATTTTATTATTGGCATTCCATTAGAATGTATATTCAACAAAAAAATCTTTAACTTCTTTTATTCCATTGTCAGTTGCCTTTTGCAACCATTTTGGCCGCCAAAATATCAGCAGGAACTCCTAAACTCTGATAATAGCATACCATTACTACATTTTATATTAATAACCATTATTTCACTACTATTTTACATTTGGGGCAGATAGTTCCTTTGGCAACTTTGCGTCCGCATTTTGGGCAGTACTCATATTGTGTATTGTTCTGCAAGTCCTTGTATTCTTGAACTGCTCGCTCTGCAATTTCTAAAGCCTTATCATCTAAATGTGCCTGCTGCACGATTCCCCATACTTGTGTAGCAACGACAACCCATGTGATAAATAAATTTACGATAGTTGCCGTTTTTTGTTGTTCCCAAAAGCCAATCCCTGCATGAAATAAGATGCCATCACCGGAAGGCGTTAATAAAATCTTTAAAGCAGATTGCATACCTAATATCTTATGGAACATTCCTCCTTTGGTAACGGAAATAAGAACAGCTTCATTCTCTTGTTCTTCTTCCATGTAGTCATAGCCATCTTGCAAAAAGTACTCTTTTAAAGCACTCATAATGTTAGATACGGCTGCTTTATCAACAATTAGTTGTTTTTCACTCTTAAAGATATTTTTCATACATGTACATTATTTTAATGTTAATCTTAAACGCAAAGAATCTCCTGCGCGATTATGCTCAAAGTATGAGTGCCCACAATTGGCACACTTTTGAGGTTCTGCACTAGAAGTGTAACTAGTACATGTGCAACCAGGGCAAGAGCAATGAAGATATCCCATATTAAGAATTGATTATTTTTTTGTATACATCTGATTCATACCACTTTACCAATTCTGCGGCACGAAGCACCAACCATGGGTGAGAGTCATCTAAAATGGCAATCTCTCGAATGGTTGTTTCCCAAAAGTCTTGATTTTCGTTCTCAAATTCTTCTGCCTGCCGCAAAAGATTTTTTTTATCAGTTTGGACAAAATATTTTTGAGGGACTCCCGCCATTTTGGTTATGGCATTTAAAGCTGCGTCTATATCTTGGCATGCTAATAAGCCAGCTCTGTCCGCCGTAAATTCTGCCATACGTGACCAATATAACAATGCCAACTTGAATGGTAAATTAACTAATCCTGCACCAGGAATATGGTCTATCACATCAGAGAAATACCATAACATTTGTTGATATAATACATGCCCACTTTTGATGTGTCCCATTTCATGACCTACCACAAAGCGAACCTCTTCTTCTTTTAGCAAATCAATAACTCCCGTATTGAGAGAAATCATAGTATTCTCTCGAAAACCGGTAGTGAAAGCATTAATCAAATACGACCATTCCGTGTAGATCTTTGGCATGTAATCCAAATCTAATGTTTTAGCCACATCCTCCAATAAGGCATACAGTTCAGGACAAGACTGACTCGTTACGCGGAAACAACTCCCTTGATAATTGGTCATGGTCCACTTAACGGAGGTCCAATTTAACAAGAAATTCGTCACTTTATTTAAGAAAGTGAATTGTTTAACTTTCTCCAACGCGTTACGATCAAATTCGTGCTCGTAGGCAGACGGACGAAGATGAGTAAGATGCTTAATCATAGTTTCACTTATTATATTCTTGAATAATCTTTTTTCTGTTTTGAATGACAGCGATATCCTTTTCTTTTTCTTCGCCTTCTTTATCTTTTTCTAAGAGTTTATAAAAAGGTATAATAAGTCTATGCTGCATGAAAGAGGAGGTTTCCTTACATCCTTCTTTACTAGCATCTTTAAATCCCATTACACTTCGTTCCGCGCACCAACGTAAATGCTCCATTTGGTACAAAATCTCATGGTCTATTTTAATATTATCATCATAATCTTCATAGATTTTATACATCTCTATTTGATAGCGGTTCGAAAAACGTGTTGACTCATCATATTGATACCACTCTTGAACACAATCTTCGAATTTAATATTTTCCTCGTTTGAGTTCTTATGGGCTAGATGATAGTAAAAACTTGTCCACTGTGCTAACGTATCATCAAATAAAGCAGATTGAATTACATCTAATTCACCAAAAGTACGAACATTCGCATATTTTTTATTTTCTCGTAATATATCAGCTATGCCAGATTGAATTTGTTGACGAACTAATATGCGCACATTAGATGTCGGATTGGGGACAATCACTTCTTGACCGTTCTCGCTTTTTACTGTTTTATATCCTTGGTAGAAGCAGTCTACCGGCAAACTCAATGCTGCTGATATGCTATTATCAGAATCGTAGAATGAGATAGCAATAGTCAGCAATTGATTCGGATCTTTAGCCCATTGTGATATATCCTGACGAACTTCTGCATTTGCCATATCTGCGTGACGATATTCTATATCAATATCTGTTATTTGGTCCAAATAAGCATAATTGGCTTTGAAACGAGGCAAGAGCTCATCCATGTGTTTGTCTATGACTGTAATCTTTGTTTTAATTGCCTTCTTTTTTTCATCAAAATTTGGGAAATGGCATATACGTAATGCCTCCAATAACAGGGCTGTTCCCATGTTATCAAAACCTACTATCACCAAATGAACATATTTAGAAGAATCGGGGCGTAGTGGCTCAAAATCTAACCGATCGTATTTATGTAGAGCAAAAAATCCCCAAAGCATTCGAGCCCAATTTTCGTAATAATTGAAGGGACGTAAATAGGAAATGACTTGGTCGCCTTTCTTCGTATAACTACTGGGCAGTTTTAGCCGTTGAATAGTAGCATATGCCGTTGAGGTATCTAACTCAACATGCAAAGGAAGAGGCTTTAAATGAGGCTGCTCGCCAACTATTTTATTAATTAGTTTGGCACATAACAAGTTATTTGTGTCTCGATTGGTATCACCTTCGCCTAATATGTAGACCTGTTCGCATGATGTTAGATTGAGCCTACGCAAATGATTTTCCATAGTAATATTACCTGAAAAATAGAAAATTTTCTCTTTCTCCTCTGATGTACAATTTGCCTCGATTTCCGCGCGTACATCAGGAATCGAACAAGACGTCAAAAGCGCAACGGCTTCCGATTTACGGAGCATTTCTTTGATTATGGATAAGGTCAAACCACTATAACCAATCACAACTATATGATCTTTTAATTCTGGATAATCTTTGGTTCCATTCAGTTTTTTTAATTGCTCTTCATTTTGTGCTATACGGCGGCGTTCAAAGGCCTGTTGAAGTTTGTACGAAACATACCATACAACTATACCCGACATAGCGATACAACCTATAATTGACAAAAATAGAAGAATTATTTGCCATGAAGGGTCCATCGCCTTGTCGAAACCATTAACACCAAAAAATCCATAAAAAAATGATATCAAAGAAACCCCTTTAGGATGAATAAGGACAATCAAAACACATCCCAGTACAAATGTTCCTATCCATGGGTAAATTATGCCGCGTCCTAATGGTGTAGAAAGGGAATCCAATGTCTTTTTAATGAATAACCGAAGATTCATATTTATCGTATAATTTTATTTAATTTACTCTTATTGTTTTTCTATCTTCCATCCTAATTTGATAAGCAACTTAATAGTCTCTAAGGCCGTTTGACGATCATACTCTTTTTCATATTCCGGAAGTTGTTCGTATGGTACTAAACATGGTGTTTGTTTTTGGTAATCATCACGAATGAGACCGTAAGTCCATCCTTCTTGGATACGATTTTGCGCCCATACATTATGCACATTAGCAGCCATGATTTCTACTAATGGTTGCAATTCCTTAGGCAACTTAACATTTGTCGTATTGGCAGGGGAAGGTGTAAATTTGTTTGACTTCATTATTGTATTAAACTTCACAGCTGCAAAATTACAAAAAAATATTCAATCTACCAAACATTTTGTGAATTTTAATTTGATTAAGGTAAATTTTTGTTATCTGTTTTATCATAATGTAGCAACGATTTATATTTTTTTGCTTTAAAAATTTGCATATATCGTATTTTTTTTGTAACTTTGCAGTGTCCAAAAAAATGGGTACAGTACAAGGTACCCCTTAGGTTACGCTTTTAGTAACATAAAGAAATAGTAAAGGAATCATAAAGCAATCATAAAGGAATAGTAAAGGAATCATAAAGAACGTATACGTAAAATAAGTTATTTTTTTATATTTTTTTTAAATATGGCAGATGTAAAATTTTCTTATCCGATTGAGGATTTGGAGGGGCAATTGACACCTCAAAAACAATTTGACCAAACAGGTAGAATGTTGGTAGCGAGGAAGAAGATTCGCAGATTACCTGATGGTCATGTTATTGAAGGCAAGAAAGAGGTCTATTACTTGCACAAGCATGAAGGTGCTTGGTCAGAGAAATTAACGGCACACCGAATGGCTTATAAAGAAGTGCTGACGAAAGCCCATGAGGAGTTGAAAGACGAGACCAAGAAAACGATGTGGGAACAGCGCTGGAAAGAGCATGTAAAAAATGTTCGAAAGGGCGAAAAACTATATAGTCAGTTGTTTGGGTTTGTAATGGCAACAATGTGGAAAGAGGGGACAGTCAGGAATTAGCCAATTAGTTGAGGGAGGGGGCGAGTTTGCGGACTTTGGGTTGTTTGGTGCTGGTAATGCCGAGGCCACGCAGGTCGTCCACGCGTTTGAGCAGGTTGCCACGTCCGTCGCTTAGTTGGTCAGTAAGTGTTTTGCACGTGCCGGCAGCGGTGGATAATTGTTTAGAGAGGGCGACGCTGGTATCGACCAGACCTACGACCTTATCATACATACCATTGGCTGCCTCGATAATCTGTCGGCAGTTATCCTCCTGGCGCGTACCATTCCACGATTGCAGCACGAGATTGAGTGTGAGCATGAGGTTGGTAGGATTGAGGATGATGATGCCTTTGCGGTACGCCTCTTGCGCCAAGGAACGGTTGTAGTTCATCGCCATGACATAGGCTCCTTCATTGGGCATGAACATAAGCACATAGTTCATAGCGCCCTGCACATACTTAGGATAGTCTTTTTTGGATAGTTCGGAGACATGTGCCCAAACGGACTCGTAGTTTTTCTTGACGTACTGTTCGTATTCTTCTTTGGTTTCTGCTCCGATGGCATCGGTGTAGGCGGTAAGGGAGACTTTGGAATCCACGATGATACGTCCTCCTTCGGGCGTATTGATAATAAAGTCCGGGCGATAATTCTCTTTATTGCCAATAGGGAAGACCTCTTGTTTGGAGAACTCTATACCTTCTCTGAGTCCGCTGCCTTTGAGTATATCATCGAGCACTTGTTCGCCCCAATCGCCATGCACTTTGCCTTTGTTCTTCATGGCCTCGGCTAAGTTGTCCGCCTGATGTCCTACTTTCTCGGTTTGTTGCACCATCTGTTTGAGAGCACCCTCGAGGGATGCGGTACTTTTCTCATTCGCCGAGCGTGTATCGGTCATGAGTTTATTCATGCTCTCAATCTGCTGATTAAGTGGAGCGATGAGTTTTTCGACACTCTCTTTATTGGTTTTCTTGAGGTCTTCCTGCTGTTGTTTGAGTATTTCGCCGGTACGTTTTTCGATGGCTTCCATAGCATCTTTATGTGCCTGGTCCTTAGCAGCCAGCAGTTCCTTGGTATGCGCTTGTGCATCTGATTTGACACTACGGAGCAAGAAGAAGGCTCCTATACCAGCCAGTACAACACCGGCAATGAATGCAAATATAACGTCCATAGAGATAGTAATTATTGTTTATTGATGTGCTCGGAGACACTTTTGGTTGCATAATAAATAGTTGTTATTCCGAACGAGAGCGTTTGGGCGTGGACTTGTTGGAATCCGGCATCACGCAGATGTTGGCACATCTGTTCGCCCCAAATGAAGTTTTTAACCGAATGATTGAGGTAGTTATAGGCCGTGCGGTTATGGCTTAGTATGCGTCCCATGAAGGGCATCAGATGGGAGAAATAGAGGTCATAGCAGAAGGCGATGAATCGGTTAGAAGGATAGGAGAACTCGAGTATCATGAGTTCGCCATTGGGTTGGAGCACGCGGTACATCTCATGCAGTCCCTTATCTAAGTTCGAGAAATTGCGTACGCCATAGGCGCAGGTGACAGCATCAAAGGAGTTGGCCTGAAAGGGCATATCTAAGGCACTGGCTTTCATGAACGTAACGTGGTCGGTGTATTGATGCTTAGCCACTTTAGATTGGCCAATCGCCATCATCTCGGAGCTCAGGTCGATACCGGTAATGCGTTGTGCTTTATGGTGGCGAAGTAGTGCGAGCGTGAGGTCGGCTGTTCCAATGGCTACATCGAGCACGTGTTGGGCAGGCTGCATGCCCTTGACGGCCACCTTACGCCAGCGACGGTCCTCGTTAAGCGAAAAGAGGTGGTTGAGTCGGTCATAGGTAGCGGCTATGCCATCAAAGAAAGTGCCTATATTTTGTTTTTCATTCATTGCGTTGTTTGAGTTGTGGCAAGTAGGTTTGCCTTATATAGCTAAAATGCGGGTGTTGCCGGAGTGTTTTTTCGGCCTGTTGGATAGCAGCGGCTTTATTTCCGGATTTTTCGTAGCATTGTGCGATACATAGTTGGATAGCGGGCAAGTTCCACAGATAGCGGAAAGTTGTGTCGTTTAGCATGATATTTTCCGCCTGCAGGAACAGTTGCATCGCTTGTTTTTTATTGCCTCCAAATAGTTTAGGAGCATAAAAGTCCACATTGCCTTTGAGGGTGAGTGCGATGGGGTTATTGGGGTCGGTTTGCAGAGCCTGTTTGGCCATTTTGAAGGACTGCATACCTTCGGAGAATATTTTACTTTTATCCAATAGGTACGCGTACGCATGGGAGGCGGACAGGTAGGCTATATAAGTGGCTTTCGGCATGTGAGGTTGTTCTTGGGCGAGATGGTCGTTAAACTGCAGCAAGTAGTGTTCGGCTTCCTCCATTCGCTTTTGGTCCGCCAGGACAGGTATATAGCCATATTCATAGTTAATAAGTCTGAGTCGTTGTGGATGGGACAGGGCTTTCCAGTCCTGGGCATCGATATACTGTCCCCAGAGCGAGAGGTCGGAGGACATGTATGCCATATATAACTGCTCATCGCTAAATTGGCCAAATGCCAATTGAGCGACGAGTAGCATAGTGAATATGATTACCTTACGCATTCTCTAATAAGAGGGTACGAGTAGGTTGATCACACACCTCGGTAGGACCGTAGTACTGCACGGGTCCGGGGTACACATATTTCGAATTGGCAGAAGCCCAATCTTTGCGATGCTCTGCTAAGTACTTGAATGGTTTACCGTTCAGGTCCACGAGGGCTTTTTGGATAACGGGTTTCATCTTACCATTACGCTTCTCCATATTCATCATCATGGTGATAGGCACACCACCTGCAATCCATTCAGCTGCAGGGGCGGTTAGGTTACGCACGACAGCCATATATCCGGACTTACCTGCCACGATGAGTTGGGTAGCTGTTTGGCCGAGGCTGTAGCAGTAATCGGCATCAAAGTTAGATGGGATGGCGCAACGTCCTTCGTATCCGAAGAAGTGATGTTGGGTAGCAAATTTACCTACATAGGTGCCGGCACCCTTCATTTGGGCGAGTTTCTTACCTACCATCTCGATGAGCAGTTTCTCTGTTTCAATCAGGCTAACCTGTACGTTTCCGTGCGGGTCGCGGTCCATGGTAAGTTGTTTAGCGATAGCCTTAGGCAGCGAGCGATACAGTTCGCAGGACATAGGTGTGAGCATAGTCTTGATATACTCACGTTTAGCATCATCACCTTCCATAGCAACGAATTCCTCGTTATCGGCGAGCAGGTCATTGAGTTCTTGGATAAGACGGCGCATAGCAGGAATGAACTCAATGAGTCCTTCGGGTATGAGCACCGTACCGAAGTTTTGACCGGCAGCAGCACGAGCAGCAACGACTTCGGCTATTTGGTTAACTATATCCTGGAGGGTCATGTTATTGGCCTCTACTTCCTCGGAGATGATGCAGATATTAGGTTGGCTCTGCAGGGCACATTCGAGGGCGATATGGCTGGCGCTGCGTCCCATGAGACGAATGAAGTGCCAGTATTTCTTGGCGGAGTTAGCATCGCGTTGGATATTACCAATGAGTTCGCTATACACTTTGCAAGCGGTATCAAAACCGAAGGACGTCTCAATCATCTCGTTCTTGAGGTCACCGTCGATGGTCTTGGGGCAACCGATGACTTGGATGCCGGTGTTTTTTTGGAGGTAATACTCCGCCAAAACGCAGGCGTTGGTATTGGAATCGTCACCGCCGATGATGACGATGGCATTCACGCCCAGTTGTTTACAAACCTCGATACCCTTGTCGAACTGCCATTCTTCCTCGAGTTTGGTGCGACCGGAACCGATGATATCAAATCCACCGGTATTGCGGTATTCGTCAATAATATCTGCCGTCAATTCCTGATATCTACCTTCTACCAACCCGCTTGGTCCGCCTAAGAAACCATAGAGTTTATTTTGGGGGTTGATTTTCTTGAGGCCATCAAATAAGCCACAGATAACGTTGTGTCCGCCAGGAGCCTGACCTCCACTTAGGATAACACCTACATTAACAGGTGTAGTGTTCGGACGGCCATTGATAGCAGCATCTAACGTAATAACAGGCATACCATACGTATTGGGGAAGAGCGCCTTAATCTCTTCTTGATCGGCCACGGATTGAGTAGCCTGACCTTCCCTTAAAACGACTTGTCCAAGCAATGCAGCAGGCATCTTGGGCTGATACGATTGACGAGCAATCTGTAAAGGACTTTTTTTCATTGTTGTATATTAATGTTTATAGTTGATTGATTTGCAAATCAGAACGGATTAGGTTGATTAGTTGCTCCACAGCTTCCTGTTGAGGTATGTTTTTGAGCACACATTCTTTTCCTCGATAGAGGGATATGCGATCGCGTCCGGCACCTACGTATCCATAGTCGGCATCCGCCATTTCGCCAGGCCCATTGACTATACATCCCATCACGGCAATCTTGGGGTATTTCTTCATGAAGAATCGCGCGTTTTGGGCCATAGCGGTTTTTATATCCGCCACGGTTTGTTGGAGGTTAAACATCGTGCGTCCACATCCGGGGCAGCTAACGAACTCGGTCTTAAAGCGCGCTATGCCGGCAGCTTGGAGAATATCTTGAGCGAGGAGTTGCAGTTGGTCGGTAGTAAAATTAGGATTGAGCAGGTCGATACGCTTGACGTTAAACTGCCATAGCAGTCGTCCAATCTCGGCTGCAGCTTGTAATTGGAATAAGGTCCAATCAGCCACATTCGTATAGTAGAAGATTGAATGTTTGACTTCGTCAAAACAGATGATATTACTTTCGTCATATCGTGGTGAGTTGGGGTTAACGAAATAGTCGATGAGTGCTTTTGCCACGGGTATTTCCGCTTCGGGTTGTTCAGAAAGTGATACGCGAATGGTATCCCCTATTCCTTCGGCCAGCAAAGCACCTATTCCCACGGCCGATTTGATACGGCCATCCTCTCCTTCTCCGGCTTCGGTGACTCCCAGATGGATAGGGAAATGCATATCTTCGTCATCCATTGTTTGAACCAATAATCGTACCGTATCCACCATGATGCGCGTATTAGACGCTTTGATGCTCAATACGATATCGTTGAACTGCTGTTCGACAGCGATGCGCAGAAATTCCATGCACGAAGCCACCATTCCTTCGGGCGTATCGCCATATTGCTCCATGATGCGTTTGGATAGTGATCCATGGTTGACCCCGATGCGAATAGCGGTGTGATGGGCTTTGCATAGATCGAGCAAGTGTATGAACCGTTCCCGAATGGTCTCAGGGTCGGCAGCATAGTTACCGGGGTTGATACGCACTTTATGGGCGACTTGGGCGGCAGCATCCGCCACATCGGAGCGGAAATGGATGTCCGCCACGAGGGGCATGGTGCATGGTGCAGGTTGCAGGTTGCAGAGTTGGGCACGTATTTGCGAGAGCGACTCTACTTCGCGCATGCCTTGCGTAGTAAAACGGAACAGTTCAGCTCCGGTTTGTTGGCATAGTAATGCTTGGTTGACAGAAGCCTGAATATCGTTGGTGGATGTATTGGCCATCGTCTGAATACGTATCGGGAAATCCGAGCCAATGGACAGGTTACCTACCCTCGTTATCGAGGTTTTTCGGCGAGCATATTTGAGCGAAATATTCATTTTTTATCAAAAAAACACTTCTTTTATGCAAAATTTTTGTTTTTTTTGCTTAAAAATTTGGTCAGTTCATTTTTTTTTTGTACTTTTGCAGCCGCTTTTGAGAAACAAAGCCTGATTCAGTAGCTCAGCAGGTAGAGCACATCCCTTTTAAGGATGGGGTCCTGGGTTCGAGCCCCAGCTGGATCACAAGAGGTCGCGAGACCTCTTTTTTTTTGCTAGATTACTAGATTGATGATACGGCCGGGAACGACGATGACTTTTTTAGGTGCAGCGCCGTTAAGGTACTTAGCGGTATCGGCATTGTTCATCACAGCCTTTTCTATTTCCTCTTTGGTAGCCGTTTTAGGTTGTTCCAAGACAAAGCGCACTTTGCCGTTGAATTGAACGGGATACTTGACATTATCTTCCTCGAGGTAGGCCTCGTCGCATACGGGCCATTGTGCATCAATGACGAAGGACGATTCTCCACAACGTTGCCACATAGCTTCAGCGATATGTGGGGCATAAGGCGTGAGCAGGATAGCGACTTGTTTAAGGATAGCACGCGAAGAGCAATGCAAGGCAGCCAGTTCGCTTTGGGCAATCATGAAGGCAGGGATAGAGGTATTGAACGAGAAGTTCTCTATATCCCATGTTATTTTCTTAATCAGTTTATGCAGGCTCTTAAGTTCATCGCGGGTAGGTTCGGCATCCGTCATATTCTCGTACATATTCCACAGTTTACGCAGGAAGCGATGTACGCCATCTATACCTTTGGTGTCCCACGGTTTAGACATCTCCAATGGACCGAGGAACATCTCGTATAGACGTAATGTGTCTGCACCATATTGCTCCACCATATCGTCCGGATTGACGACATTGAACATGGACTTGGACATTTTTTCGACTGCCCAACCGCAGATATACTCCCCATTCTCCAGAACGAACTCAGCGTTCTTGAAATCCGGCATCCATTGGCGGAAAGCCTCTATATCCAGGACATCGTTATGAACGATATTCACATCCACGTGAATGGGTTGCACTTTATCCTTGTATTCCGGGTTATTAATGAGGTTGTAACTGACATAGAGGTTACCGGTTGCTCCTTCGCCTATGTAACGATACACGAAGTTAGAGCGTCCCTGAATCATACCTTGGTTGATGAGTTTCTTGAACGGTTCGTCCTCGCATACGACTCCTAAGTCATAGAGGAACTTATTCCAGAAACGGCTGTAGATAAGGTGTCCGGTAGCATGTTCAGAGCCTCCTATATATAGATTGACTTGACGCCAATAGGCATTTGCATCCTTATCCACCAAGGCCTGGCTGTTATGGTTATCCATATACCGCAGGTAGTACGCACTACTGCCGGCAAATCCGGGCATTGTGTTGAGTTCGAGCGGATACCCTTTATAGGTCCAATCCTTAGCATTACCCAATGGTGGACGTCCGTCTTGGGTAGGTTTGAAGTCAGACACTTCGGGCAGGGTGATAGGCAGGTCTTTCTCGTCCACCATGTACGGCATACCGTCCTTGTAGTAAACAGGGAAGGGTTCGCCCCAATAGCGTTGACGCGAGAAAATAGCATCGCGCAGGCGGTAGTTCACTTTCACGCGACCTATGCCGGTATTGGTGATATACTCTTTCATCTGCGCAATAGCGTCTTTGACTTCGAGTCCATTGAGGAAGCCTGAGTTTATCATCTTGCCTTCCTTAGCATCGAATGACTGTTCGGACACATCAGCTCCTTCGATAAGCGGTATGATAGGCAGGTTGAAATGCTTAGCAAAAGCATAGTCACGACTATCATGAGCGGGCACAGCCATGATAGCACCCGTGCCATAACCACTTAGTACGTAATCACTAATATAAATAGGTATTTCGGCATGTGTGAGCGGGTTGATGGCATAACTGCCAGTAAAGACTCCTGTTACCTTGCGGTCGGCTATTCGTTCCCGTTCGGTACGATGTTTGCAACGGTCCAGATACGTCTCCACTTCTGCTTTATGATCATCGGTCACCACGCGAGCCACGTACTCGGACTCGGGTGCGAGAACCATGAAGGTGACGCCAAAGACGGTGTCGGCACGGGTTGTAAAGATAGTGAATGGTTCGTCTTGTCCTTTTATCTTAAACTGCATCTCGGCACCTTCGGAGCGTCCAATCCAGTTCCGTTGTGTTTCTTTGAGTGATTCGGTCCAATCGAGTCGGTCCAGTCCTTCGAGCAGTCGTCCGGCGTAGGCACTCACGCGCAGGCTCCATTGTCGCATCACGCGTTGTTCGACGGGGAATCCGCCGCGCACGCTTAGTCCTTCGCTTACCTCGTCATTGGCGAGTACGGTGCCTAATTCAGGGCACCAGTTCACCTTGGTATCACTCAGGTAAGCAATACGGTAATTCATCAGCCGTTCTTGTTGCTCTTTCTCAGAGAGGTTTTTCCATGTTGGATCATCTTGTTCAAAGCGAGCAATGAGTTCGGAGATAGGACGTGCTTTTTGGAGGGTGGTATCAAAGTAGGAATTGAACATTTGGATAAAAGCCCATTGCGTCCATCTGTAGTAATCGGGCGAGCATGTTTTGACTTCGCGATCCCAATCGTAGCAGAATCCTATTTTTTTGAGTTGTTCGACATAGCGGTCGATATTCTTCATCGTCGTTATTTCAGGATGCTGACCGGTTTGGATAGCATATTGCTCGGCGGGCAGTCCATAGGAATCAAATCCCATGGGGTGCAGGACATTAAAACCCTGCAGTCGTTTATAGCGAGCGTATATATCGCTGGCTATGTACCCTAACGGATGCCCCACGTGCAGACCGGCTCCCGAAGGATAAGGGAACATATCCAACACGTAGAAAGGCTTTTTATCACTTTTATTACTCACTTGATAGGCATTGGCTTTAGTCCAAGCCTGTTGAGCCTTTTGTTCAATCTCTTTGAAGTTATAATCCATGATTATAGCATTTGTTTAACTTGGTTGTAAACATTTTCAGCTGTAAAGCCGAGTTTTTCATCCAGCACTTTATACGGAGCGCTAAAGCCAAAGCTTTCTAATCCCCATATCTTGCCGTTTTCACCTACGAGGCTCTCTAATGTGCAAGGCAGACCGGCAGTCATGCCGAAGCGTTTGATACCCTTAGGCAGCACTTCGTTTTGGTATTCCGCACTTTGTTGACGGAATAAGCCTTCGGAAGGCACGCTAATGACTTGCAGGCGCACACCTTCCTTGCGGAGCAGTTCAGCACCAGCCATTAAGGTAGCCACTTCGCTACCACCGGCAACTAGTACTATTTGTGGGTTCTCGTCCTTAGAAACGATGTAGGCACCTTTGCGGAAGCCTTCGAGGTTCGTATTGGGGACCGGAGTTATATCCTGACGGCTCAGGATGAGTGCGGTAGGCGTTTGTGTATTCTCGATAGCCAATCTCCACGCCATGGTTGTTTCTTCAGCATCAGCGGGACGCATCACGAGCATTGAGTTGTGTCCATGATGGTTTTTGAGTTTCTCCATCAGACGTATTTGAGCCTCTTGCTCTACGGGTTCATGGGTAGGACCATCTTCACCAACGCGGAAGGCATCGTGACTCCAAATGAAGATAACAGGCACTTCCATCAGGGCGGCCAGACGAACAGCGGGTTTCATATAGTCGCTGAATACAAAGAACGTACCGCAAGCAGGGATTATACCGCCATGCAGGCTCATACCAATCATGACGCAAGCCATGGTGAGTTCACTTACGCCGGCTTGTAAGAACTGACCTGAGAAATCACCTTTCTTGAAAGCTGTTGTTTTCTTGAGGAAGCCATCGGTCTTATCGGAGTTGCTCAGGTCAGCGGAAGATACAATCATATTACCTACGTTTTCAGCCAAGTAGCTGAGAACGGTTGCACTTGCGCCACGTGTAGCGGCACCGGCTTTTTGCTCAATCTTACTCCAATCGATGCAAGGCGTTTGGCCGGACATATAAGCCTCATACTCATTGCGGAGCACCGGATTAGCCTCAGCCCATTTATGATAAGCCTCGTAACGGCGATTGCATAATTCGCGCAGTTCTTCCTGACGTTTAGCGTACATCTCTTGTACTTCGGGGAAGATAGTAAATGGTTCAGCAGGGTTGCCTCCCAGTCCTTGAACAGTACGTTCAAAGCTGGCGCCGGACTTAGACAGAGGTTGTCCATGAGTAGAGCATTTGCTTTCCCACGAAGCACCATCTTCGGTTAAGCAACCTTTACCCATCGTGGTATGACCCACAATGAGACTTGGGCGATTCTTCTCCTCTTTAGCCTTCATCAGGGCCTCACGAATAGCATCTGCATCATTACCGGGTACTTCTTGAACAAACCAATTCCATGCTTCGTATTTCTTAGCCACATCTTCGGACGAAACGGCATCGCAACCGGTGGATAATTGGATGTTATTGCTATCATAGAACATGATGAGGTTATCCAACCCCAGATGTCCGGCCAAGCGTCCGGCACCTTGGCTTATTTCCTCTTGTACGCCACCATCGGAGATGAAAGCATAGATAGTAGGATTATGCACAGCGCCGAAGCGGGCATTGAACCATTTAGCAGCGATAGCGGCACCTACGGCAAAGGTATGACCTTGTCCAAGAGGTCCTGAGGTGTTTTCAATACCACGATTGATATCGCGTTCCGGGTGCCCCGGTACTACACTACCCCATTGACGAAGGGTTTGCAGTTCATCCAACGTGAATTTACCGGCCAAGCATAGTTGACTATACAGCATAGGAGCCATGTGTCCGGGATCCAAGAAGAAACGGTCACGAGCCTCCCAAGAAGGATTTTCAGGATCATACTCTAAGAACTCAGAGAAAAGGACATTGATAAAGTCCGAACCTCCCATAGCGCCACCCGGGTGACCACTCTTAGCTTTTTCTACCATTGCTGCAGCCAGAATACGGATATTATTCGCTGCGCGATTCATCAATTCAGTTGTGTGTTTCATATTAGTATATTTTGTTTATTAAAATTTCCAACCAATATAGTAATTAAATCCCCAGTTGGTATTATCACGATAGCCAAATCCGGGGATATAATACGGAGCCACTTCTTCTCCTTTTAATTTACGCGTAAAGAGCACTTTCAAACGAAAATACCATCCCATCATCAATCCACTATACACATGTACTTGGCATCCGGTCACTACTTCACCCCAGCAGTTGAAGGAATACTGATTGATGAAGTCACGCGTGGAAGCAGGTTGCCAATACGATCCTGCCATACGTACGCCGGTTAGGTCATATTTCTCGTACGCTCCGCCCACACGGATACCTACCAATAAGGCATCCAATGCATCTACGTGCTTACGTAATCCATTGATGTCCAATCCCAATTTAACAAAGCCACCTTGTCCTTTCCAATAGGTATCGGACACATTGGTTTCGCCAAAAGCATAGCCTAATTCGATAGTAGGATAATAACGTCGTTTCAAACGCAGATTGAGGGCCATCTCATAAGCTTGCAGTTTACCTTTGGAACGAGCCACCTCTAAAATAGGCATAAACATATCAATTTTGAGGTTCAGTCCCTGATAAATAGCCGAATCCGAATAGATGCGCAGACCATCTACATACATCCGATCATGGTGATAGACCGTATCCGGGATATGCTTAGCAGCATTGGCGGTAAGCGCCAATAGCGACAAGATTAATATGGAAAGCCATTTATTCATCATCAGGTTTTGTTCTTTGCAGTATAATATTCTTATCCACTTCCAACATCACGGCATCATTAGCGATAATAACGGTATCAATCCAGTTTCGTGTGTGGTTGATTTGCACAATCTTATGGTTATACACACAACCACATTCTATACTGAGAAATCTCTGCTGATTGGTATAAATGGCAGTGAGTGTATCCTTTTTTTGGTGGTAGGTCAGTAGATAGGCGCACGTATCAGCATTATCTTTCAGCGGCAAACCGATATGTGAGACCTGCTTGGTATTGTTATACAAGATGCTATCCGACCCTATGCCTTGTACTGTAATACTATCCCATTCGGTACGAACATTGAGTTGCACATTAGAAGGAACGCGGTAGTATTCGCGAAAATGGCATTGCATAGCCACCTTACGCGTCTCATGGCATACTGTATCCGGCTGGCAACTGATGCACATTAGGCCGACAAGCATCATATTAAAGAAGTTGACGTGCTTCATTTTTCAAATCTTGCAAAGCCATTTCGTGAGGTGTATCACCATTCATGTGATAAGCCTGAATTAGCACTTTCATATAATCCATCGCCGAGCTACCCGGTTTGATTTGAATAGCCATTTGATTGACAAAAGCAGCCATCTCATCGCGAGCCACCATGATTTTCTGCCACACCTCGTCACTTACGTAAACTTGTTGACTCATGTTATGGTCAAATTCCATGCGAATGCGTTGCAGTAATTCGCGCTGCACATCCATCACGGATTTATTCACCCATCCGGGATCATCCATCATCTCTTTGAGCATAGCCTCGGGTTCGGTTCGTTCCAGCAATAAACTCAGCCTCTCATAGGCGCGCATACGAATGGGCGAGATTGTTTTTTTACTTTCTCGCTGCAATTCGAACTTACGTTTTTTCTCCTCTTGGCGAAGCATTGAGTGTTGGATCAACCACACACCCAATACTACCACCAATGCAGGAAGAATATATTTGAGAATTTCTATCATTCTTGTTTATGTTTATTAGCGAATCATATCTGCCCCAAAGAATGGTTGCAAAGCCTTAGGAATATGGATACCTTCTTCGCTTTGATTATTCTCTAACAGAGCAGCCACGATACGCGGCAGAGCCAAAGCTGAGCCATTCAATGTATGAGCGACTTGCACTTTCTTATCCTCCTTGCCACGATAACGACATTTGAGACGATTAGCCTGGTAGGTATCAAAATTAGACGTAGAGGAGACTTCGAGCCAACGATGTTGCGCTTCGCTATACACCTCAAAGTCATAGCAGATAGCAGCCGTAAAACTCATATCGCCACCACATAGACGAAGGATACGATAGGGCAACTCTAATTTTTTGAGCAATCCTTCTACATGATTCAGCATCTCTTTATGCGAAGCATCACTATGTGCAGGTGTATCAATACGTACTATTTCGATTTTGGAGAACTCATGCAAGCGGTTCAGGCCACGTACATCCTTACCATAGCTGCCGGCCTCGCGGCGGAAGCACTCGGTATATGCGCAGTTCTTGATAGGCAATTGTTCCTCGTCAATAATCTCATCACGATAGAGATTGGTTACAGGCACCTCAGCCGTTGGGATCAAGTAAAGGTCATCTACTTCGCAATGGTACATTTGACCTTCTTTATCAGGCAATTGTCCTGTTCCATAACCGGAAGCCTGATTTACCACAGTTGGCGGCATGATTTCGGTATAGCCGGCCTTGGTTGCCTCAGCAAGGAAGAAGTTGATTAATGCGCGTTGCAGACGTGCACCTTGACCGATGTAAACAGGAAATCCTGCACCGGAGATCTTAACGCCCAGGTCAAAGTCTATCAAGTTGTATTTCTTAGCCAATTCCCAATGCGGCAGTTTAGCAAACGCCGGTTGAGGATCTTCCTGGGCAGGCCAATCCTTAAGAGCAATAGCGGCTCCTTCGTTAGTAAAGGCTTTTTCGTTAGGTTGATTCAGTTTTTCCAGTCCCTTACCGAACTCCCAGCCCCCAACTTTAACGGCCAGATTATCCTCCGCACTTCTGCCCTCCGGAACAAGGGTATAAGGCACGTTAGGGATGGTCAGTAACAAAAGACGCTGCTTTTCTTCGGCATCCGCCATCTGTTGCTCATATTGTTTGATATTTTCTTTCAGTACGCCTGTTTTGGCCTTGGCTTCTTCTGCTTCCGCTTTCTGTCCCTTAGCCATAAACATACCGATGGATTTACTAATCTGATTCATTTCTGCAGAAGCGGCATCTTTTTTCTGTTGAGCAGCCTTACGCTCCTGATCCAATGCAATAACTTGGTCGATAGCCTCTTGAGCTCCGGCGAAATGTTTTTTGTTGAGGCCGGCTACTACGGCAGCCTTATCCTCGTAAATTTGTTTGAGTGTTAACATTTTTATGTTGCGTTTAATATGTGTGCGTATATGTGCGCTCCCGCGCGTAATCATATACAACATTCCCCCGCCACAGGGCGGAGGAATAGTAGAATATTTACAATACGTTATGCTTCAGCGATAGGTTGAATACTAACGTAACTCTTGTCGTTGCGTTTACGGGTAAATGTAACCACGCCATCGCAAAGAGCATACAAAGTATGATCGCTACCCATACCCATGTTTGCACCCGGGTTGTGAACAGTACCACGTTGACGTACGATAATATTACCAGCCTTTGCGATTTGGCCACCCCAAATCTTCACACCAAGACGTTTACTTTCCGATTCACGGCCGTTCTTAGAACTACCGACACCTTTCTTATGTGCCATAAACTAATCCTTTCTTTTTTTAGGCGAGAACAATCTCTTTAACAATAACATTGGTCAAGTCCTGACGATGACCGTTTAACTTTTTGTACCCTTTGCGACGTTTCTTATGGAATACCAAAACCTTCTCAGCGCGGCATTCGTTATCCAAAATCTCGCAAACTACTTTAGCGCCCTTAACATAAGGAGCACCAACTTTAAACTTACCCTCGTTCTCTACGAAGAGCACCTTGTCAAATTCCAGAGCGGCACCTTTTTCGCCCTCTGTACGATTGATGAACAGTTTTTTACCTACCTCGGCTTTGAACTGTTGACCCATCATGTCTACAATTGCGTACATTATTATAAATGTATTAAATATTATGGCGGTGAGGCGTCCCAAGAACTATGCGCTGCTGTCTAAACTCATACGCTGCTTAGGCACTTATCAAGCCTATTCCGCAAAAAATCGTGCAAAAGTACAACTTTTTTTTGAGATGTGCAAATTTTTTCAGAAAAAAAGTGCTTTTTTTAGTAAAATTTGATTTTTCCGACTCAAAAATTTGGTCAATTCATTTTTTTTTCATACCTTTGCGCACTTTTTCTGCACGTATGCGCCGCGAGCGCGCTCGCTCAAGTGCATGTAAACATATATTATTAAATTAAAACACGAATATTAACAGGCTTAAAAATGAATACAGTATTTCACAACAAATGGTTTGGATTTTGCTTAATGGCATTCCTAATTTATTCCATTTCATTAGATGCCCAAAATAGGGGCAGACGTTCGTACAGCAAAGGCGAGAATTATCACTTTGGATTTGTATATGGTATGGGAGCCTATACGAATCTACAAATAGACATATCAGGGACCAATCCCGTCGGTAACTTTGGAGGTTCGATTGGTGCAGGATATGAGTTCCGAAACAATGGTTTTTGGATGAGCCTTGGTGCAGGATATCATTTCCACCGCAGTTCTATTACTACGGACCTTTATTCAGATAGTCGACCCGGAATGGATAAACAGGGTAAGTCCGTTACATTGCTTTACGATGTTTATAACCAGAAAGATAAGAACGAATGGGGCTTTGTAGAAGTGCCATTGATGTTAGGATACTATGTAAAAGGATTCTATGTGGGTGCAGGAGCCAAAATAGCCTTCCCTATGGTAACCGATATTAAATCGTCCGGTAAATATGAGGTTCGAGGCAAATACGAGGAATATCCGGATCCTTTTCACGACATGCCAGACCATGATTACGGAACTTGGAACTTTGAGACCAATAGTTCGGTTCGTCTCAAGCCATCTGTATCGTTATGTATTGAATTAGGTTATGATGTATTATCCACGGTTTATTCACATGGTTCAATGTGCTATATTCTCAAGATTGGTGGATACTTTGAATATGGTTTAAATAGTATGGTGCGTACATCGGACACGAATGTTCGTTTAGATATTGACCCTATGAATGCATCAAGCGTAAAGCCCATGCCTGTTTTAGGCGGTTTGACGGATGCCAAGCGAATAGTTCCCTATTCAGCAGGTATGAAAATAACCCTACTGATTGGTGGCAGTCGCAATGCACGAGGCACTTATCATAGAGGATGTACCTGTTATAATTAACCCATAAGACCATAGATAGAAACGACAATTTGATTATGAAAAAGACACTATATGTATTATGCAGCGCCGCAATGGCCCTGCTGATGGCAATGCCGACTTGGGCAGCAGATCCCGAACCAGATCAATTCACAATCGTCAATCACCGACTGTGTGAAGGCGATTCGTTATTAATCCGTGATGGTTGGAAGAAAATAAAGGAGACAACGGTTTTTTGGGAGACTCTCAAATCCACCGTTACGGGGGAAGACAGTATGATTAAACATGTTGTGAATGTACTACCTACGTACCGGCATGTTGAGGAAAAGACCATCAAAGATGGCGAGACCTACATGTGGAATGGTCAGAGTTACAATCAACAGGGCGAATATACCTATCCGCTAAAAACCGTTGAAGGATGTGACTCTATTTGTGTTCTGCGACTAATTGTCACGCCGGTATCTCATCCCATACCCTTTGTTGAGGAGTCTGGTTTCGTATGCCAGCCGGAAGGATACTTATGGAGAGGTGTCAATCGCTATGTAACCGGTACGTACTACGATACCGTTCATAATGTATCAGGAGAGGACACTATTTATTGTCTGCGACTGCAGGCTTATCCGGTATATGAGACGTTCCAACCCACCATGTATTTCTGCGATGGCGATTCATTAACCATCAATGGACAGGTCTTCAAGCAATCCGGTGAATACAGAGATACGGTAAAGAGCATTCATGGTTGCGATAGTATTTTGATTTATCCCATCAACAAGTACCCTGCATTCCATTATAATGAGGAACGCACCATTCAAATGGGAGACATGCTACTCTGGCATGGTCAGTCTCTGCAATCAGAAGGCACCTACTATGACAAGCAGCGAACCATTCATGGTTGTGATTCTATTTATATCTTATTGTTGCATGTCAATCCTGCCACTCGTCCAATCCCATTGGTAGAGACTTTTGCCGAGACTTGCCGACAAGAAGGCTATGTATGGAGAAACAAGTCATACTATAGCGAGGGTATTTATTACGACACTGTCCGCACCGATGTTGGAGAAGATACTATTTATTGCTTACATTTAACTATTTATCCCACCTACGAGCAACACCAAACCCTATCCTTCTGTCAAGGAGGTTCAATAGAGATCAATGGCCATATCTTCACACAACCCGGAGAATACAGAGACACAGTAAACACCATTCATGGTTGCGATAGTATTATCATATACCACCTGAATACCTACCCCATTTTCCAACATACGGAGGAACAGACCATTCAGGCCGGAGATGTACTGATTTGGCGCGGTCAAACCTTGCAGTCAGAAGGCACTTACTATGACAAGTACCAAACCATCTATGGGTGCGACTCCATCTATACCCTTATACTGCACGTCAATCCTGCTCCACGTCCAATACCATTGGTAGAGACGTTTGCCGGAACGTGTAAACAAGAAGGCTACGAATGGAGAGACCATTTATACTTCAACGAAGGTGTGTATTATGACACCATCAAAACCGGTACAGGAGAAGATACTATTTATTGCCTGCACCTGACCGTCTATCCCACCTACGAATTACATCAGACCTTATCCTTCTGCCAAGGTAGTTCATTAGAGTTTAGAGGCAAGAAATTCACAGAGCTCGGCGAATATCGGGATACATTAAACTCGATTTATGGTTGTGATAGCATCATCATCTATCACATCAACACCTATCCCACTTTCCATCAGTATGACACGATTGTGATTACGGACCAAGATCAACGCACTTGGCATGGTCAGCAGATAACAGAAAGCAAGACTTATTACGATTCGTACACAGATATTCATGGCTGTGACAGCGTCTATCAATTGTATGCTATCATACTGCCTACCTATCGTTATGTATTAGATACTACTATCTGCAAAAATGCTCTACCTTTCTTATGGCGAGGTCAAGAGATCAGTGCAGAAGGCACTTATACCCAGAAATACGAAAGCATCTATCACACGGATTCTATCTACATCCTTAATCTAACCGTTCATCCTACCTACTGGTCTATTCAGAATATTCATTTTTGCGAAGGGGGTGAAGTTACCTATGCCGGAAAGACCTATCATCAAGCCGGCAAAGACACCCTCTTCTTTGAATCTCAGTATGGTTGCGATAGTATCGTTGAAGTGCTGGTTAGTGAACGCAAGAAATGGATGCAATCAGACACGTTACGTATGAGTAACCAAGAGAGCCGAGATTGGCATGGTTATCATATCACCAAGAGCGGCACCTACTATGACCGACTAACTAACGTAGATGGTTGTGACTCCGTATATGAATTAGTTGTTTATGTATTCCCCACTTTCCTCTTTGAAAAAGATACTGCCATCTGTCAGAGTGAAGCGCCATATCTATGGCAAGGCATGGAATGCAGCCGTTTAGGCACACATACCTACGATACCGTTTTCAAGACCATTCATGGTTTAGACTCCATCTATCGACTCACCTTAACTATCTGGCCGGAATACGAACAGACCCAACAGATTAATATTTGTAAAGGTGGTTCACTTGAGATTAACGGTCACATCTTTACCCAAGCAGGGGAATATCGCGATACGATGCACACCGTTCATGGTTGCGACAGTGTAATTACTTACCACGTCAACATGTATCCGTATTTCCATCATTTTGATACCATTATCATTACTGACCAAGAAACATACACTTGGCATGGACAATCCATTACTACCACCGGAACGTATTTTGATGTCAACACCGACAAACATGGCTGTGATAGTATTTATGAATTATTTGCTACCGTACTTCCCACTTATCGGTTCACATTAGATACCACCGTTTGTCAAAGCACCTTGCCTTTCACATGGCGTGGCAAAGAGATTGGACGTGCCGGCACTTATACCGATCCTTTGAGAAGTATATATAACACCGACTCCATCTATGTACTGAATGTATCGTTACTGCCTTCTTATTGGAATGTGCAGAATATCTATTTCTGCGAAGGAGGTGATGTCACCTTTGGAGGCAAGACTTATACTAAATCATGTCGAGATACTATCCGCCATGGTTCCAGTTTAGGTTGCGATAGCGTAATTGAAGTTGTTGTAAATGAGCGCAGAGCTTGGATACAATCCGACACCGTTCGTATGAGCAACCAAGAAACTAAGTTATGGCGCGGACAGACCATCACGACCAGTGGCATCTATTACGATCGATACAATAGCGTAGATGGTTGCGACTCCATCTTTGAGTTAGTCGTATTTGTGTACCCCACCTACCTATTTGAGAAGCAAGCCACTATCTGCCAAAGTGAAGCTCCATATCTATGGCGCGGAATGGAATGCAGCCGTTTGGGCACGCACACCTACGAGGAAGTCTTCAAGACCATTTATGGTTTAGACTCCATCTATCGACTCACCCTGACTATCTGGCCGGAATACGAACAAACGTTGCAATTCAATGTATGCGAAGGCAGTTATATTGAATTTGAAGGCAATCAATGTGTTTCACCGGGTCAATATGACTTTACTCTAAAAACCATTCATGGTTGCGATAGTGTGATTCATGTTATTGTTAATTCGGTTTCGTCCTACTTATTCAGTGATACCGTTTATATCAACGATTATACGCCATATACGTGGCCCATTACCGGAGAGACCTATTCGGAAGCAGGCGTTTATACGTTACCGGGATCTACCACCAACGGATGCGACTCTTCGTATCAGTTAATTATCTATAAGTATCCGAAGTATATCATGCCTGTTGAGCAGGTTGAACTATGCATGCGTGATACGGATTCGTTCATGTGGCGAGGCAATGAATATAACCAAACAGGTGTTTATTACGACAGCCTATTTACTGAGCATGGACAAGATAGTATCTACACCCTGAATTTGGTTGTCCATCCTATCTACGATACTATTATCAATGCCACTATTTGTTATGATGCAGCATATCTGATGAATGGCAAACCCTATACCGCAAGTGGCACGTACCAAGATATACTTCCTACTGTCGATGGTTGCGACTCGGTCTTCACGCTTAACTTGACTGTATTACCTCAGATTAAGGAAGTACGTTTTGATACGATATGCGAGACGGCTCTGCCATACACTTTCTATGATCAAACTATCTGGACCGAAGGAACATATACCTATCAATTCTCAGGGGATCAGAACGGTTGCAATAGCACCTCTACCTTGCACCTCTCTGTACGTCCCGTTTTAAATCATAACGACTCCATCATCATTTGTCACCAAGATATACCGTATATCTTAGGCGATACATCCGGAGAACGCGGAGGTATTAAACTCTATAATGACACCGTTGTATATAGTTGCGATAGTTTATATCATTTCCGCTTGCATGTGCGTGGTGTCAAAGATTCCGTTGTTACCATGTGCGATAACGACTCCTTGTGGTTAGCCGGTGTACAACGATGGATACATCCTATCAAGGGCGAAGTGTACTACGACACCATCCTATATGCTCCATCCACCTATAGCGAGTACGACGCTAAGGTGCAATGCGATAGTGTAGTTCGGTATATCATTGAAGGCACCTACCCCAGCTTTAACCAAGATACCATTGTTCGTCATATCAATGAACAAGACTCGCTCTTCTGGGCAGGGCAATATCGCAAATCCGAAGGCTTCTACTACGATACCCTACAAACGGCAGCTTGTCATTGCGACAGTATCATTACTTTGCATCTCATTGTAGATCCTATTTACGTTTATTGGGACAGCATCCATATCTGCCAACCACACGATATAGCATATCGCCATATTTGGGTTGATGGTCATGAACAGAATGCAGATATATGGCAACCCGGCACCTATATTGATAGCCTGCGCAGTATACGCACACGCGACCTCTACAATGACTACGACCGTGACTATCGAGATAGTATCTACGTCTTGGTTGTAACAATGGATCCTTCGTACTTCTTCAACTCCGTCTATCAGTTATGCCAAGGCGACTCCGTTCAATTCGGTTCACAGTGGATATACGAAGCCGGTGTTTATACCGACTCCATGAAGACCTATCTCGGATGCGATAGTATCTACCGAATGGTAGTTAATATGACACCCAGCTATTACATCCGCGAGCAGAAAAGCATCGCTCAAGGCACCATCTATCAATGGCATGGTCAATCATTATCTGTTCCCGGCATCTACTACGATAGCCTCAAGACACAGATGTACGACTGCGATAGTATTTATGAACTGACCTTAGATGTATATCCTACCTATCATTTCCGTCAAGATACAGCTATCTGTGCCTGCGAGACTCCATTCTTATGGCATGGACAAATGATTTATACTTCCGGACAGTACTTTGATAGACATCAAACCGTTATGCACTTTGATTCTATCTACGAATTGAACCTTCAAGTACGTGACACCTTCCACGTAACTGATGTGCGGACCGGTTGCAAAGGAGATAGTATTTACTTCAACCGTAGATGGATTACCATACCAGGCGAATACTACGACACTCTCAAAAGTACCGTTACGGGTTGCGATAGTATCGTTCGGTTAATCTATTCCACCTTCTCTACCTATTTCATTCCTCAGGTAGGGCAAACAGATGACCAAACACCATTCGTTTGGGAAGGACATGATAAGCAGTTCACACAGTCGGGCATTTACTACGATAGTCTAAAGACCATCAATGGTTGCGATAGTGTATATCAACTTACACTGACCGTTTATCCAACGTATAACTTCCAAACAGAGTATGTTACCATCTGTGCTACGGAGGCTCCGTACTATTGGGAACACGGACATGGGAATTACTCCAATACAGGAACATACACCAAACGATTTGAGACCGTAGCTGGATATGATAGTATCTACACCTTGGACTTAACCGTACTGCCTGTATCACGCAGCAACTACTACGCTAATATCTGCGACGGAGACTCTGTCATCATCAACAACATCGTTTATAAGAACGGTGGACTGTTCTACGATACCCTCAAAGCCCCTAATGGTTGTGATAGCATCGTGGCTATTCATATCGCACGCAACTCTAAGTACTTCTTTGCAGAACAGCAGCAAACTAGTGACCAAACACC
>JAGHRV010000072.1 GCA_018066175.1 Candidatus Colicola equi
CACAAGTTCGATATCGGTGTTGGCTAAGACGTTCGTCTTTATGTGTATCAGCTGCTATATAGTCTGCTATAAGCGAGCTTATCCATCCTATTTATCATCTTATCCACACCATGTATGGTCAGCCTCCACCGATATAATTGTTCCGGTATCGTACCGATACAAAATCGGTGACCTCGTCACAAAATCTATCATCTATTAATCTTCAATCGGAGCATTGCTCCCTTCTTTGTCCGAAGGACCGAACTTATGGCGGTACGCCATCGAATCATTTATAGCGATTAAGGCTTAACCACGTAGGTGGTATGATTTGGACGCTAAGTAGGCAGTAGGAGCTTGCTCATAAATGACTACTTGGTGGCTAAAGCGTAGAGGGACGTATGTCCTTAGCCTGTATCGCTATCGTGTTTGTTGCGCAGCAACCGTCAAAATAATTTCTGTGTAGTCTGCGTAGTCTGCGGGCACAATTAGTCAACGTTATTTAACATCGCTAACGCCTTATCCTCTTTCTCCGTCATGACGGCTTTGCTTTCCGGCGTTTTATCGCCCTGACCCGTCAGATGCAGCAATCCGTGCACGAGGATGCGATGCACTTCGTCCATAAAGTCCACTCCTACCATGTCGGCATTGCTGCGAATAGTATCCAAGGACATATATATATCTCCGCTTACGCGCCCGGGCGTGGTATAATCAAAGGTGATAACGTCGGTATAGTAGTCGTGCTGCAGGAACTGACGATTGACCTCTAATATGCGAGCATCATCGCAGAAGATATAGGTTATATCGCCTAAGGCAAACCCATACCCTGCCGCTACGCGGCGAAGCCAATTCTCAATATGCGCAGGGTTGATAGGCGGCATATCTATGTTTTCAGTAACAAAATGCAGCATTTTTTCTAATTTTCGGCGACAAAGGTACTACTTTTTTTTTTTATATATGCAAGAAAAATCAATATTGATAGTCGAATTTATACACAGCCACCGGTGATGTCTGTCCGTTTTTGTAGCCGGCTACACCAATGTAATACACGCCTGAACTCCAACATTCCCAGGTTAGATTGACATACGATACTCCTGTATCCACATATCCCAACTCGGCTGCCCTAATCGCATCGGTCTGCCATGCTTTTTCTACCGAACCGCCATATTTGGACGTAATTTCATAGTCGGGCCAAATGCACCAAACGTATGTTTCTTCCGGCATCGTAGGTGTTATCTGCACCTTATTGTCGGTGGATAAATAATCAAAGGAAAAGTCCAGACCTTCGATATATTCATTTTTCAATGTAGTAAATGCTTTCTTTGCCAACATAGGAATATACGTGGTGTCATCCATGTTGATAGCTACAGCGATTGCCACATAGTCGGTACCACTGACTAACCCCTCGTTCTCGGTAAAAGTATATGAGTCCTTCTCATAACTGACTATATCCCCTAATTGACTTCCGTAAGTGGTCTTTAGAAAGTCTATATAAGCCTTGGCAAACTGTTCGTCATCGGGGTACTCGGTGATGGCTGCTGCCGGCACATAGTCGAAGTAATATGCTACCTCTCGCGACGGTTCCACCGATATAGTGGCGGTCGTTTTACCCACCTCCGTCACATCTAATGCCAGACTCACCGGTTCTTGAACGACTGCCATGGTGATACTATCCGTCTGATAGGACGGCAGCGGACGAATGGTCTTGCCATCTTGCCAGAATATCAACCACGACTCCTTCCCTGCGGGCTCAGTAGATATATTGGTTAATGCCCGCTTGCCGGGACGCACCGGAAGACGCATGGATGCCGTGAAGAACTTACTCGTCCGATGTCCTACAGCATCACATCCGGCAATCACCACCATGTATTGCCCATCCGTGATATACCTCTCGGCATAGTTCAGTTCAATTTTCCCCTGCTCTAAATCCAATGATGGCGCAAATAATTGGGCATCTATATATGCCTGCCAGAACATCTCCGGCGTCAGCATCTCCAAGCCGACATACTTAGCCATTCCTTCCAAGCTCTCTTTCGTTGTCAGTTGCCACATATAGGTCTGCTCTCCGTCAGAAGGAGTAATGTTTAGACAACTGTCGGTTTGCTCTACTACAAACGTCAAATCCGTCCATTCAGGTGTGGCAATCGTGATGGAATCAATCAGCCTGGTGTCAGTCTGCCATAGCAGTTGGCCCTGCTGATAAAATCCCCATTGAGTCATCGTCCGTGCCTGCAGCGTGATGGCACTCAATAGCAGCAAAAAGATATAATGTATTCTTCTCATTGTTTCTCTATTTTATAGATTTGTGTTCCCTGCTGCCATAAATACACGCCGGCAGGCAATCTTTCCCAATCTGAACTGACAGGCACACCTTGTATGGTATATACGTGCGTGCATAAGGGACGTAATGCATCCTGTTGAATAATCTCCGGCAAGGCAGTAGGAGTATCGGTTATCTCCATTTTATGAATATCTGCCAAAGCGGACTTGCCTATTTCTATGCCGTCCTTGTTGATTAGGAACATACTATCCTGACGAACTTGTATATACCCGATTTTTTCTACGGCCTCACTCCATGCTGCACCGGTGAAGGGGGTAATGGTTAATTGCTGCGCCCAAATCATCGTGGTTGCCCATAAACCGCCTATTACCAATAGTTTCTTTAACATAAATACACGAATTTGAGTGCAAAGATACGATTTTTTTCATAAATACGCAAAAAAATTTGCATATATGTAAAAAAAAGTGTAACTTTGCGACCAAATTTACTGAAATAACAACGCGCGCGTTAGAACGCGGGTACAAATAAACATTATTAATAACTCTAATTTATTTAAATTATGCAGAAGTTTTTCTCACTCGTTTGCGCTACTTTATTAGTCTTTAGCGTAAGCGCTGCTCCGGTAGCACAGAAGGCCCAACTCGTAAAGAAAGCCCCTGTTGCTGTAGAGCAAATGCAGAAAGTTCAGCTTGAGAAAGCTCAAATTGCGAACTTCAATCAACTCAGTGCCGCTCCGGCTCTGAAAGTTAACAACCAAAAGGCTCAGACTCAGGAGGTTCGTAGTAGCCAAATGCTGAAGAAAGCACAAGCTCCTACTCGCCGTCAGGCTCCCATTACAAGGAAAGCGCCTAATGCTCCGCTAAACACCAACATCACGATTGGCACATTCTCTCCTGCCACTTATGAAGGTGAGTATTATGTTACCTTGACGGATGCTAACTCTTCCACTCAATTTTATTTTGACTTCGACACCTCTGTGAATCCTTTCGAGTTAGGCAAGACCTACACATTGAATGACATGATTAAAGATTATGTTGCTTTGGGTGATAAAAACGATTGGTATGTTTGGGAACCTGCTACTGCTGCTACCTATACGGAAACGAAGGACGCTAAAGGTCTGACTCACATCGTTGCTTCTATGACAACCGAAAGTGGCACGTATGACCTCACTTACGATCAACCCGAACCTCAATCTAAAACGATAGTTGCCAGTGATTTCAGTATGGTGGATTATGAAACAGATATGTTCTTTATCCTTACCGATTCTGTCGGCAATCAGTTCCGCTTTGATGTATTGTACACTGGTAGCTTTGAGTTTGGTAAGACCTATACATTAGCCGATATGGATCCCGACTATTCTTGGTATAAATTGGCTACTGGTGGTGGTTTGACATACACAGAGGCTTCATTTACGATTACTGAAGATCAAGACGGACTGCTCCATGTCGTTGCTGCTGTCGTTCTCAATAATGGCGATTCCTATGAGATTACCTATGATGAGAAAGCCTTCGTTCCCACCGGTGTACAGATTACCGTGGATGGTACAGACTTGAACGGTCGTTACATGAGTGCTTACGGTTTCTACCTTTACACCGCTAAGTGGGGTGATTACACCGTACAATTGCCATTTAATGTAACCGAGGAAAAAACCACCTATACCAACGATGATTTCGTCGCTGATTATGGTTTGATTTACTCGGATAGTGAGCAAATTCAATTGTTAAAATTGGCTTCTGATAACATCACTATCACCAATACCGAGACAACCAAGACCCTTGCCGGTAGCGTTTATGCGAAGAATGGTGACGAGTATATTTTAAACCTCGTTTATGAGAAGCCCGATGCTAAGGAGATTACTTTGGTAGCTGACACCTTGAACTTCTTCACCAAGATGTTAAACGCCGGCTACTATCAGATGCAAGGCTACACGGCGGATAGCACGTATGAATTCTCATTCTATTTCATTTCCAAGAGCATAACTGGAAACTTCACAGAAGAAGATATGGATGCTTACAGCACTTGGGTAGATCAGAAAGACGGCAAGAAAACAGTGGTTTCTTATCAAAATCTGAGTGCAGCCAACGTTACCGTTTCTTTGGTAAAAGATACATTGTACTACACCGGTACTATGACCTTGGCAACCAATGATGGTCAAGAAGCTATCTTTACACTGAACCTCTCTTGTCCTTTCACCCAAGAGTGGGGTGAGTGGGCTGACTTTGCTCCGTTTGACGTGAACACTGGTCAATATACGTTGAACGCTGTCTTTGGTGGCGCAGTTGTAACAAAAGTTCCTGTTAAAGAGCGTAAGGATAATACAGGATTGAAACAATATCAATTCCTCAATTTGGGTAAAGGGTACTATGGAACAGATGGTATCAACATGACCATCAACATGAATGCCAACCGCATTTGTACTATTCAGCCGATAGCAGCCACGGTACAAACACAATCTGGGCCTATGAATATTATCTTAACGGATGCCTATACATTAACCCATGCTGCTGATTATGCCGAAGCCAGTTACTATGATCCTGAAAATGGCATATTTAACCTTTTTGTTGTAGCTATAGACGCGCAAGGAACTCTATTAACTGCCGCCAACGAAACAATGGTTATGGATCGACCAGGTGTACTTGACTACGATACCTACGCTCCATTTAATGCTGAGTTCGCATACAGCGATATGAAAGCCTCTATTAGTAATGGTGTGATTAGCATTTCTGTTAACAATGGCGAGAAAACCATCGGATTGGAGCTCTATGCAGATCCTGCCGCTACTACAATTCCTGAAGGAACATACACTATTTCCGATAGCAAAGAAGCCAGTACGGCTCTCCAATCTGTAGGTCTTAATGGTAATTCTCTGACAAAATGCTATGCCGGAACTCTTGATGAAGATGGTTATGTTGGTGACTGCTGGTTCTTGGTAGAAGGTACCATTACATTGAGTTATGACGAGTATGGCAAACTCAAAGTCGTTGTTGATGGTAAGAACTCCTACGGTCAACCCGTTACCGCTCTTGTTCAATACGAGAAACTCGAGCCCAAATCAGTAGTGACCATTGAGGCTGACAATCTGACATTCAATGGTGCCGGTACTGCATTCGTGTTGGATGCTGCCAACGCAGATTATGAAGTTGTATTGGCGGTTATGAGTACGGATACTGCCGGTACGTATGGTGTAAATGATTTAATAGCAAGTTATTCAGGTATCTATTCTGCCGCCGGTCAAGTCTCCATCTTGGATGGTGAATTCACCTTGGCTGTAGATGGTAAGAATATGACTCTTGCCGGTTCGTTACTGGCAAGCGATACCATTCAATATAACCTGAACATCACCGGTTATATGGGTGCTCTGCGTCTTGACCAAGATGAAGATGTTACGATGTCCTTCAATTTGGAAGATGCAACCATGAGTGGTAGAAGTGGTGTGACAAGTATATCTATTCAAAATGCTAATCAAGAAGTAGTTGCTCTGCAAGTGGTTGCACAACTTGCTGGCGAGAAATTGCCCGAAGGCGAATATCTAATTAACGATACAAAAGAATCAAATACGGTGATTGCTTCAACTGGTGTTGATCTTACCACGGGCAAGGTCTCTCCAAGTTATGTCGGTCTTTTTGAAGGAACATCACTCGGTAAAGTTTGGTTCCTCCGCTCCGGCAAGATGACGGTTGATGCAAAGGGTAACATGACCATCAATGCAAAGAACTCGCTTGATAGGGATGTAGTTGTTACTATTGTAGTTTCTCCTACCGACCTGATTAACATCAACGCTGCTGTTAAGGCAACTAAAGTTGTTCGCAATGGACGTATGATGGTTATTAAGGACGCTAAGGTTTACAGCGTTCTTGGTCAACAAATCCAATAAGTTTGATCAATAAATCCAATAAGCAATTTCATTGCTACTATCCAAAAAGCGACCTCTCGGGGTCGCTTTTTTTGTTTTTTATTTGCATATATCATTTTTTTTCTGTAATTTTGCAACGCAAATACTAACTTTAATCTAATAAAATAATATAATACTATGGATGAACTGAAACAAATCATGGTCACAGCCCAAACATGGCTGGATGGCAATTACGATGCCGAAACCAAGGCACAAGTAAAGAAAATGATGGAGGCTGAGGACAAGACCGAACTCATCGAGTCCTTCTATCGCACCCTGGAATTTGGTACCGGCGGATTACGCGGTATTATGGGGCCCGGCACCAACCGTATGAATAAATACATCGTGGCTCAGGCTACTCAGGGCTACGCTAATTACTTGCTTAAAGTAGCTAAACAGGGTGGCTTTGCTACCCTTAAACCCGGTGCTCCTGTTAGCGTGGTGGTAGGTCACGATTGCCGCAACAACGGTCGCCTATTCGCTGAAACAGTGGCTGACGTATTCGCTGCTAATGGTATCCGCGTATATCTATTCGAGAGCCTGCGTCCAACGCCTGAAGTAAGTTTTGCTATTCGTCACCTCAGTTGTCAGGGTGGTGTGAACGTAACTGCTTCCCATAACCCCAAAGAGTACAATGGCTACAAGGCTTATTGGGAGGACGGTTCACAAGTGCTCCAACCCCACGATAAAGGTATCATCGAGGAAGTAAATAAAGTTCGTATGGAGGATGTGAAGACCGGCGGAGATAAGGACCTTATCCAAATCATCGGTGGCGAAATGGACTATGACTACATGATGGCTGTCAAATCTGTCATGATTGACCAAGAGTCCATCCTGCATCAAAAAGACCTCAATATCGTTTATACTCCTATGCACGGTGCCGGACGCCAAATCGTTCCAATGTGCCTGCGTAGCTGGGGATTTGAGAATATCCACGTCGTGCCCGAACAGATGGTTATCGATGGTAATTTCCCCACGGTAGTTAGTCCTAACCCCGAGAATGCCGAAGCAATGACAATGGGTATGGCCTTAGGTACCAAGCTCAATGCCGACCTCGTCATCGCTTCCGACCCTGATGCCGACCGTATCGCTATCGTTTGCCGCAATAACAAAGGTGAATGGGTCATCATCAATGGTAACCAAACCAACATCATGTATAACTACTACATCATCAATAACATGAAGCGTTTGGGCAAGATGCGTGACGATATGTACATCGTTAAGACCATTGTTACCAGTGAGTTGATTCGCAAGATAGCTGACCGACAAGGCGTTACCATGACCGATGAGTTCACCGGATTCAAATGGATTGCCAACCGTATTCGCCTCTGGGAGAAAGACCATACCTTTATCGGTGGTGGCGAAGAGAGTTTCGGGTACATGGCCTACGATAAAGTGCGCGATAAATGCTCACCTTCGGCTATCTGCTTGATCTGCGAAATCGCAGCCTATGCCAAGGATAACGGCATGACGCTCTATGACTATCTCATGAAGATATACATGGACTATGGCTTCCAACGTGAAACCACCATCAACGTCGTTCGTCCCGGTAAGTCCGGCGCCGAAGAGATTGCTGCCATGATGGTTAATTACCGCAAGAATCCTATCACCGAGATTGCCGGCGAGAAAGTGATTCGCACCCGCGACTTCCAAGAGTCCATCGAGCGTAACCTCGTGAATGGTAAGTGGGAAGAGAAAGAGATTCACATGGCATTGGAAGCTAAATCCAATGTGCTGCAATACTTCACCGAAGGTGGCTTAAAGGTTAGTGTCCGTCCTTCTGGAACGGAACCTAAGATTAAGTACTACTTCGAGATTCCTGCCGAAATGAAGACTCCTGCCGACTATGAAAAAGCTACTGCTGATGCAGAAGCACGCGTGCCGGCTATCAAAAAGAGCTTGGGATTATAATTAGCCAATTATCAATTAGCAATTAGCAATAATCTCCCCATAGCGTCGTAGTACGCACCGTTGATTTCAATTAGCAACTGTTCGTTGACCATCATCTTATGGCACGAGCGGTTGCTATTGATTGGTGGGATATCTAAAACAGGATCCGGCTTGCCTTGCCCCCATTTCTTAGTCAACCATTTAACACGGTTGCTAATCATACTAATTACGTTCTGCAGGTCATTATTGATGTCCGGATTGCCATAACTTGGCCAGCGTTTAGCATCGTTGGCTGCAGCGGATGATATATGCGCCACAAAAGACGCTAATTCATTCTGTACATTAGCATAATCGTAGTAGAGCCAATGTTGCCAGTACTTGCGCAGTGTGTCTTGGAAGATCTGATGACTGGCGGCTTGACCAATCCATACTTGTGGCGCATAGGGGAACTCCTCGTAGATGAAATTCTCGTTCATGTTATAGAACGTGTTACCAAAGTCCCACACCGGACCCCAATACCACTTGCTATCGGCTCCCATGTCCTTGTAGAAATAGCAACTGCCGTGAAAACTCTCGCGGTTACCCAATAACTCCTGTACGATGTAGAACTTAACGAGTGACGCTATGTCGATTTTCTTATCCATCGCGGCATCGGTGCCGGTGTAAAGCACATTGTCTATCGCTTTCAATTCCTTTGTTATATAGTCCGTTTGTGCGTTACTCAGTATCTCCGGAGTATGCAAAGTCGCCCATATCTGACTGCCATTGCCCTCGGTCAAGTGAATCTGTCCCTCGTCGGTGTAGTAATTATCTATCTCCATCAGCCATCCTCCGGTAATGGAGTCCTTGTCCGTGCATTCATCCTCCTGCTCCACGATATTAACGCGGTTCTTATCAATACGAATCTGTTCCGTAAGAAAATACAACCCCCAGTACTTGCCGTTCAGCACCAGTTCAACAGCCTCGTACTTAGGCGTCCAGGCTAATCCTAATTGCTCGCTGAATAAGAATCCGCAGGGATTACGCAGAAAGCCTAATTGGTCATCAGCATGCGCCAATAACGTCCAATGCTTGCTCTTGGGCATCCCTAATAACGATGCCTTGGACTCTAATTTAAGGCGGTAGGGTTTCTTATCAAATCCGGTCCACGTATAGTTGCCACGCCCCTTAATCTCCATCGGCAGGGCCTCTCCCGGCTCCTCCGATTGAGGGTCTTCTACCAATCGGTAAGTGCCTTGTAAATACTCGTCCTTGGAGGTGATTTCCTGCCCGTTCTCGGTGTCAATATATAGTACCGGCAATGTCCCACTCACCTCGGATTGCGCCTGCTTGAGTGGTTCCCAACTGCCTTGTGCCCAGTTGTCGGAAGAAGATGGTACGAAGATCTGCCCTGCCTCAAAAACATCCTCGCGCGTAGCTGTACGTTTCTCGTTATATTGATTGCTAATAGCATCCTTCAAATCATTGAAAGACTTTTGATACGTGCCATCTGACAAACTGGTTTCTGCAAACGTATAGCGGTACATATTAGGCACGTCTTGAACGAAGCTAATCTGCCATGTAGATGCAGCCTTGCGCCCGGCTGTGTCTTTAGCCAGAACGGTCATCGTCTTAACATAACTGATAGCAGGTGAGTTGGTGCCATATACAAACTTAATAGTGGTATAACGCGTCTTGGAATTATCAAAATAGAACGTACCTTGAGGAATAGTTAATGCCAAGACTTGCATGCTGATACTAGCAAAAAGAAGGGTAAAAAAGTGTTTCATCATAACTGAATTTGGTCTCCGCAATGGAGGTAATGTATATGCTCGCCTAATTGGGCGCGTAGTTGTTCATAAGCCTCTAAGCCGGTGCAATGCATCGTGTAGAAAATAGAAGGGTAGGTGGCTAATTCCGCAGCAACAGAAGCGATGTTGGTGCTGCCCTTCAGGTGCATTCCTGCCACTGCGTACGTGGGTGCGTTACCTATTATCTCGCAGGCGCGTTCTAAGATATTCACAATCCCCTTATGACCGCATCCTACCACCAAGACCGATATATCGCCGTCTCGTATAATCATATTCATCTCATGCCCGAAATCGTCTATACTTACTCCATCATGGCCTAATAATCGATGATTATCCGTCGGTAGCAGACGCTTACCATGTACGTCGCTAAAAAGGGTAATATGTTCGTCTATCTGCACGTTGTCGCCGCATAATACCAACCGGCTCATCTCCTTAGGACATTCCAATCCTATCATATGCTTGCCGTCCTTGCGAATGGAGTAGTGCTTATCAAAGGCACGGCGGTGGATATAAACAGGAGCGTGGGTGTTGCTCGCTAAGAACGTAGCTAAACCTCCGCCATGGTCGTAGTGCCCGTGAGAAATAACCGCTAATTGCACGGCGTTGATATCCATACCTAATGCCTCGGCGTTCTGCTTAAACCGCTCCCCCTGACCCATGTCAAACAAAATCTGCTGCCCATTGCTCAATGCAATAAGCAGACTCAATCCGTGCTCGCCACAAGCACCCATATCATCTATTAACGAATAAATCGTCATCATTTGGCTAATTGGCTACTTGGCTAATTCCACGTGCTTTGCACGAACCGGTTCATCCAGGAAGATAGACGCTGAGCCTTGGAACTTATCCTCCGACTCGGTCGTGAGGAACGTGCAACTGCTGCCACGACTTAACTCACGCTCTATCTCGTTATGCCGACCCAAGTACTCCTGCAATGCCTTGGCCACAATGTCGCCTTGCTCGATGACACGAATAGAACGCCCTTGTAATGCCTTGCGTATCTTAGGTAATAACAGCGGATAGTGGGTGCAACCCAAGATAAGCGTATCGATCTGTGGGTCTTTGTCCAAAATCTCGTGGATATACTTGTTTACAAAGTAATCAGCTCCCTCGCTGGTATGCTCACCGGCTTCGATGATAGGCACCCACATTGGGCAGGCTTGTTGAGTAATCACCAGCGCCGGGTTCTGTTTATTGAGTTCAATCACATAACTCTGCGAACTAACTGTGCCCGGAGTGGCCAATATGCCTACATGTAAACTCTGATTGGAACCCTGCATCGCCTCCGTGGATAAACGCTCTACCGTGGGACGAATAACACCTAATACACGCAAGGTATCAGGGTCAATGTCGTGCTGCTGAATAGTGCGTAAAGCCTTGGCGGATGCCGTGTTGCAGGCTAATATGATGAGCCTGCATCCTTGTGCTTGCAAGTACCTAACGGCCTGCAAAGTATATTCGTAGATTACCTCAAACGAACGTGTACCGTAAGGAGTACGGGCATTGTCCCCTAAATAGATATAGTCATAGTCCGGCAATTGTTGACGAATCTGATTCAAGATGGTTAATCCACCATAACCGCTATCAAAAACTCCAATTTTCATATCTGTCCTCGTTGCTTGTTTCTCGTTTGCGATTGCTTTTGCACCGCAAAGGTAGTGATTTTTTTTGATATATGCAAATATAAAACACATTTTCCATTCTCATTTCTCAATTTTCCATTAAAAATATTTGCATATATGCAATTTTTTTTGTATCTTTGCAGCGAAATAGGGAAATGTCCCCCAAATAAAGTAAGAAAATTATTAACAAATTTAACTTATATTTTTATGAAATTTAACGTATCAAGTACTAAATTGTTTGCTCAGTTGCAAGCTATTAGCCGTGTTATTGCTTCCAAGAACAGCCTCGCTATCTTAGAAGATGTGTTGTTTGACCTCAATGGTAATGTTCTAACGATGACTGCATCGGATGGTGAGACCACTATCCGCACCGCAATTGATGTGGAAGCTGCAGAAGGTCAGGGTAAAGTGGCTTTTGGTGCTAAACTGCTTTTAGAAACCCTCAAGGAATTCCCCGAACAACCGCTGAACTTCCAAATTGACGAACAGAACTTCGGCATGAACATCACCTCCAGCAATGGTACATATAGTTTTGTAGGTCAAAATGGTAATGAATATCCGGAGATGGCTATTGAGAGCGAGCAAAACAACCAATTCGTGATGAACGCAGAGACCCTGCTGAAGGCTATCAATAAAACTATCTTCTGCACGGCTGACGACGAGTTACGTCCGGTAATGAACGGTATTTACTTTGACCTGCAAGAGGATCATGTTACGATGGTTGCTACCGATGCTCACCGCCTGGTACGCGTGATTAATACGTCCATCAAGGCTCCTCAACCACTGAGCTTCATCCTGCCTAAGAAACCTGCTACGCTGCTCAAGAACGTGCTGGCTAAAGAGGCTGAAGATGTGCTGGTTACCTTCGGTACCCGCAACGCCAAGTTCGAGTTCGGTCGCGTGCTGATTGTTTGCCGTCAGATAGAAGGACGCTTCCCCAACTACAATGCCGTGATTCCTCAGAATAACCCCAATAAAGTAGTGGTAGATCGTTTGACCCTGCTCAATGCCTGCAAGCGCGTAGCTGTATTTGCTAATACCGGTACCAGTCTGCTGAAGTTGGCTTTGACCGAAAATCAAATCAAGATATCTGCTCAGGACGTAGATTTCTCCACCAGCGCCGAAGAGACTATCACCAGTTCGTACAACGGTGCCCCCATGGCTATTGGTTTCAAGGCTCCTTTCTTAATCGAGATATTAGGTCAGATTGAGAGCAACGATGTTGTATTAGAGCTGTCCGATCCTGCTCGCGCCGGTTTGATTCTGCCTGCTGAGAACGAGGAGAACGAAGACCTGCTGATGCTGCTCATGCCAATGCTCCTAAATGACTAAACAGGATTTTAGCATCGTACAGCTTTTATGAAATTACAACTTACTCGCCCCCTCGTCTTCTTTGATTTGGAGACGACGGGGTTGAATATAGCATCCGACCGCATTGTGGAGATTAGTTACCACAAGCTATATCCGGATGGTACAGCCGAGGGCAAGACCTTGCGCATCAAACCCACTATGCTGCTGATGGGGCAGGAAGTGCAGATGCACATCGCCGATGACGCCTCTGCCGTACATGGCATATACGATGCCGACCTCGCCGATTGTCCTACTTTTAAGCAAGTAGCCCCTCAGTTAGCCGAGGTCTTTACCGATGCCGACATAGCCGGATATAACTCCAATCACTTTGATGTACCCATGTTAGCCGAAGAGTTCCTTCGCGCCGGCGTACAAATCGATTTGATGCAATGCGCTCGTATCGATGCCTTCACTATCTTTCAAAAACATGAACCGCGCAATCTAACCGCTGCGTATAAATTCTATTGCGGCAAGAACTTAGAAGATGCCCACTCGGCCAATGCCGATACGATGGCTACCTATGAAGTGCTGATGGCCCAATTAGAACGCTATGACGATGTGCCAACCGATGTACGAGCCTTGCACGAATATACATCGGGCAAGAATGAGTTTGCCGACTTTGCCGGACGTATCGCGCTGGATTCCGAAGGAGTGGAAGTGTTTAACTTCGGTAAATACAAAGGCATGCGGGTAAGAGACGTCTTCCGCCGTGACACAGGTTACTATGGATGGCTGATGAATGGCGACTTCCCACAATATACCAAAAACGTATTTATGCGTATTTATTTGAATTCAAAAGGATGAGAAACCTTACTGCCACAGAGATTCATCAATTGCAACAACAAGGTTGTTCCGCCACCGACTGGCGTGACATCACCGTGAGTGACGACTTTGATGCTCAGTACGTACAAGATGCCCATTTCTCCGGCAAGATCCGTATCGGTGCTTTCCGCAAGATGATAGAGATGCCCGGTGGAGTGCAGATTCATAGCGGCATCGCTCACGCTCGTCTGCATAACTGCGAACTGGAGGACGATGTACATATATGGAACGTACATAACTATATCGCTAATTACCATATCGGTCAAGGCACTTGCATCGAGAATATCAACGCTATCCTCGTAGATGGCAAAACCAGTTTCGGTAATGGCGTGCGCGTGCCGGTGATGAACGAAGGAGGAGGACGAGAGATTCCTATCTTTGACCATCTAAGTGCACATCTGGCATATATACTCACGCTGTATCGTCACCGCACCGAACTGATTAATGTAGTGACCAAGATGATAGATGATTATGCCGAGTCCGTTTCGTCCACCATGGGCGAGATAGGCGAGCAAGTGCATATCCTCAACTGCGGTAGCATCAAGAATGTACGCATAGGAGACTACGCCCAAATAGCCGGCACCAGCCGACTCAAGAATGGTTCGATCAACTCCAATGCAGCTGCACCCATTAAATTAGGTAGTGGCGTCAAATGCACCGACTTCATCATCTCCTCCGGCGTGGAAATCGCAGACTCTACTTTAGTGGATAAATGCTTTGTGGGACAAGGATGTATATTTGATAAGCACTATTCCGCAGGCGAAAGCCTCTTCTTCAGTAACTGCCAAGGTATGCACGGCGAGGCCTGTGCTATCTTTGCCGGACCATACACCGTTACCCACCATAAATCAACATTGCTCATCGCCGGTATGTTCTCCTTCCTAAATGCAGGGTCGGGTAGTAACCAGTCTAACCACATGTATAAGTTAGGACCTATCCACCAAGGCGTAGCCGAACGCGGTGCCAAGACAACATCCGATTCGTACCTGCTATGGCCCAGCAAGATCGGTGCTTTCTCCCTTGTGATGGGACGACATACACACCATGCCGATACCGGAGACATGCCGTTCTCATACCTGATAGAGAATAACTCAGAGACATACGTGGTGCCCGGTGCTAACCTGCGTACCGTAGGTACTATCCGTGATGCACAGAAATGGCCTAAACGTGATAATCGTAAGGATTCAAACCTGTTGGATTGCATCAATTTCAACCTGCTATCGCCTTATACCGTGCAGAAAATGTGCCAGGGACGTGAACGTCTGGAACAACTGCAAGCCGAGCAGGGCGAATACACCGAGGAATATACCTATGGCAACTGCCGGATTCGCAACTCGTCACTGTATCATGGTTTGAACCTTTATCACATCGGCATCACTAAGTTCTTAGGCAACTCCCTGATCTCACGCATCGAGAAAGGTCAGTTCACCACCATAGACGAACTGCGTGCCGTCCTCAAACCCGATTCCGAAACAGGCAAGGGTGAATGGATTGACTTGGCCGGACTATTAGCTCCAAAAACCATTGTTTCGGCACTCATGGACGAAATACAACAAGGCCGTTTGACCTTGAACGACATACAGGAACGTTTCCGTCAAATGCATGCTAATTACTACTCCTACGAATGGACATGGGCGCTGGATAAACTGGAGCAACTATGGGGCTGCTCCGTGGAAGAAGTAACTATGAACCAGCTGCGCGAGACCGTAGAGGCATGGAAAGAGGCTGTTGTATCGTTGGATAAGATGGTATATGAGGATGCCAAGAAAGAGTTTGACCTGAATAGTCAAACGGGCTTTGGCGTAGATGGTGACGCCTCCCAACGCCAAGCCGACTTTGAGTCCGTTCGTGGCAGCTTTGATAATAACCCCTTTGTGCAAGAAGTGCTGGCGCACATTGATCGCAAAACACAATTAGGAGACAAGATATTACGAATGCTCAACTAACCATATTAGGAACCGGTAGTGCCCTGCCGACATGGCAGAACTCACCATCAGGACAAGTGCTCTCGCTCAGCGATAAGTCATTCATGATTGATTGCGGCGAAGGTATTCAACTTACTATGCGCCAAATGGGAATCAAGACGGCACGGTTATACAGCATCTTTATCTCGCACTTGCATGGCGACCATTGCTTTGGTTTACTCGGACTAATTTCTACATTAGACATGATGGGACGCACCCAACCGCTGCATATATACGCCCATGCGGACTTAGAAAAACTGCTGCGACCCATGATGGATTATCACCTGCAGGATATGAAGTACGAAGTCATCTTCCATACCATCAATCCTCGCAAGAAAGAAGTGATTTTCTCCGATCGCACCGTCACAGTAGAGACTATTCCCCTTAAACATAAAGTGCCCTGCTGCGGCTTCCTCTTCTACGAACATCATCGCCGCAAGGATGCCGTGACCGGCGAGATCAGTTACGAGACCCGCAAGCGATATGCTTATTGTTCGGACACAATGTATAAGGAATCCATTGTGGACCAAATCGCGGGCGTGGATGTGCTCTTCCATGAAGCCACCTTTACTGACCAATGGGAATCGCGCTGCAAAATCACCATGCATTCTACAGCACGCCAAGCTGCTACCATCGCAGCTAAAGCCAATGTGGGACAACTTATTATAGGCCATTATTCGTCCCGCGAAGATAACCACGAGGTGTTCCTTGATGAAGCTACTCCTGTTTTCCCCAATACCATCTTAGCGGTAGAAAGACAAACGTATGAAATCTAATCTTCAATATGAATGTACGTCCTGCGGCGCTAAGGTGCCTCAGATGTTAGGTCGCTGTCCTGTTTGCGGAGAGTGGGGAACGATTGTGGAAACAACGGCTCCCGAGGTCACTAAGAAAGGTGTGGCATCGTTTGGCAATCGTGGCACGTCAGCTCCTAAACGACTGCACGAGATAGCTACTCAGCAAGAGACACGTATTGATATGTGCTGCGGAGAGTTGAACCGCGTATTAGGCGGAGGATTAGTGCCCGGCAGTTTAGTGCTGTTAGGAGGTGAACCGGGGATAGGTAAGTCAACCTTGGCCCTGCAAGTTCTTATGCAGATGACCGACCGCAAGACGCTCTATGCCAGCGGTGAGGAATCGGAACGACAACTCAAACTGCGTGCCGAACGCCTGGCCGGCAATCCCGATAACCTGTATATAGTGAGCGAAACCAGCTTAGAGCGCATCTTTGAGCATGCTAAACAACTGCAGCCGGATATCGTGGTGGTCGATTCTATCCAAACAATAGGTACCGAGGCCATTGAGTCGTCTATTGGTTCACTCAGCCAAGTGCGCGAATGTGCAGCACGGATATTGGAATTCGCTAAATCCGAAAATATACCCTTCTTAATCGTAGGTCATATCACCAAGGATGGCAGTTTAGCCGGACCGAAAGTGCTGGAGCATATCGTAGATACGGTTTTGCAGTTTGAAGGAGATCAACACTATATGTACCGCATCCTGCGTGCCCAAAAGAACCGCTTTGGTTCAACATCTGAATTAGGCATTTTTGAGATGCGTCAGGATGGCTTACGCGAAGTAAGTAATCCGTCTGAACTCTTGCTGTCCTCTAACCACGATGGCCTAAGCGGCATTGCTATTGCGGCAGCGGTGGAGGGCGTAAGACCCTTACTCATCGAAGTGCAGGCATTAGTATCTTCTGCCGTTTATGGCACCCCGCAACGTTCGTCCACCGGATTTGATGGACGGCGACTGAATATGTTGCTGGCGGTATTGGAGAAGCGAGTAGGGTTTAAGTTGGCATTGAAAGATGTCTTTATCAATATAGCCGGAGGCTTACGCGTGAATGACCCTGCTATCGACCTGCCAGTCTTGGCAGCCGTCTTATCGTCCAACATGGACATGGCAATGGATGCCGAAACGTGCCTAACGGGCGAGGTTGGTTTGGCCGGCGAGATACGTCCCGTTAATCGTATTGACCAACGCATCCAAGAAGCCCAGAAATTAGGCTTCAAGCGCATCATCATTCCTGCAGGACAACAATATAGCCAACCGCCATCCGACAAAGGCAATGCCATTGAGGTAGTGCCCGTCAAAAAAGTAGCGGAGGCTTTTAGACTATTATTCAAATAAGTTTGGATTACTTCACTTTTTTACAGCGTTTTTGGCGTTTAATAGGGCGGTAAGTTGTTCTACTTGGGCGGTGAGGATGTCTATTTGCTGCTGGAGCATAAAAGTAGAAGTGCGTTCAGATTGGGTTTTTTCGGCAGCTGTTTCAGATACATGTTGGATGTAATCCTCATACCACTGGTCAAAGGGGTGTGCGGTTTTCCATTCTTGCTGCAAGGAAGCGAATTTCCAAGCTTTAGCATCTTGGTAAGAAGAGCCATTAGGTCCGATTTTTTGTGCATCATGCCAAGCCTGCGTATAAGCCTGAATAGCATCAGGCGTATCGAGTGCGCGGAGTTGCTTGTGGGCATAAGCGAAAGCAGAAGAGTTCCATTTTTGACGAGGGGATTGGTTCTTCTGGTAATTTTCTTCGCGGCGACGGGCATATTGTTTGCCGTGTACTACATAATTGTACTCATCAGATTTGTGATCTGTTTTGCCGTGAATAGCGGCAACGAGGGAGGTTGGTTCTAGTTTTGCCATAATATATAATTTTTGTTAGTTAGACATGCCTTGTTTGCATAGTATTCGGACGTCTTACATGACCGTCGGATGATTATCGGTTGACTGACGGCTGATTGTCGTTCCACCGTTAAGCGACTGTCGGGCGACCGTCGGGCGACCGTCGGGCGACCGTCGGGTGACCGTCGGGAAACTGACTGCAAAGTTACTACTTTTTTTTGAATTGTGCAAGAAAAAGGGGGGAAAAAATGAATAAAGGTGAATAAAGCGAAAAAAATGAACAAAAAAACAAGTCAGGCAAATAAAAATGGAGAAAAATAGCCAATTAGCCAATTAATCAAGATTAAAAAGCAAGAGGGGACAGCGGAGAACACCGTTCTCCGAGAAGGGACACAAAGAAGGAGAGAAAGATGCGAGGCAGAGAACGAATTGTTTTCTGTCTCGCAAGAGATTAATAAGAGGAAAGGTTGGAGACTACGGTAGGAAGGAATTCGTTTATTGAGTTTTTAGTTAACTATCATTTTTTGTCGAAGGGCATTCGGTGGTCATTTGACACTCTCCTTGGGGGCATTACCATCTTTTTGCTGATGCCGCACAACAACAATACTGAGTTCAAATAATAAATAAAGCGGCAAAGTTACTAATAAAAGTGTAAAAATGTCTGCCGTGGGAGTAATAATGGCAGCCAAAATACACAATACCACAAAAGCATGTTTACGATATTGTTTTAACATATCAGAAGTAATAACACCTAACTTGCCTAAGAAATACGCCACAATAGGTATTTCAAACAAAATGCCCAATAATAGTGACAACACCAACAGCGTGGAAATATACGATTTAAGGGCTATTTGGTTGACAACCGCCTCTTGTACCTGATAGGTAGATAAGAAACGGAAGGCAAATGGAAAAATAACAAAGTAATTAAGCAAGACACCCAATAAGAAAAGTAACACTCCATAGAAAATCAACGAAACGGAGTATTTCTTTTCCTGTTCGTACAATGCTGGTGCCACAAATCCATATAACTGAATAATGAGATACGGGAAAGCAACTAAAACACCTGCAATAAGAGCCACTTCAAGGTGAATCATAAATTGCGAAGCCAGTTCGATATTGATAAACTGCACATCAAAGTCGCCCGGGCACAACGAACTTATCCCTATCCACTCTGCCAATCGGCACATACCACGATAAAGTATAAAATCCGATTGAGACGGAGCAAATAGGATAGAGAACAAAAAGTCCTTAAAACAGAATGCACCAATAGCGCATACTGCCCACACGATTAAACATTTGACAAAGCCTTTTCGGAACACATCTACATGCTCCCAAAAGGTCATTTTGTCCTCATTGTTTTGGTTCATTTTCGGTTGGTGCTTGTTCTTGAGAAGTTGGTTGCGGGTCTTCTATTGGCTTTTTAATTTCTTCTTCTACATTGTTCATCCCTTCTTTAAAGGAACGCACACCCTTTCCTATGCCCTTCATCAATTCTGGAATCTTTTTGCCACCAAAAAGCAGTAGCACAATGACCGCAATAAAGATAATTTCCGGTGCACCAATCATAAGTAATGTCATAACTTCTATTTTTTACATGAACATGTTCCATCTACCAAATAGATTTCACATGTATCAAAGTTAATTTCCCAGTTGCCGTTTTCGCATCCTTCCCAATTGTACTTTTTAGCCATTGTGTTCCACCAATTTTGGAACTTGGTGCCCGTCTCGCCCATATCCTTGACAAGTTTTTCGTACAATTCGGCATTGTCGGCAGTCAGTATCTTTGCCAACTCATTCAGTCCGTTACGACGCTCGAACAGCGTTTGAATTTCGTTCTTTTCTTCAGGTGTTACCTGACCTACAAGTTTTTTCATATTACCAAGTTTCTTTTACATCAAAGGGGTCTAAATAATTGATTTCTTTTATTTCATCGCCTGCTTGCAAACCTGCTTCTTTCAATTGTTGTTGCAAGTCACGAGCGGCATTGCGCTCCAAATGAGCAATCACACATTGCTGATGTGAAGGTGTGTTGCTGTCCCACGTCAGGCGGTCATTCAGCCAAATGCAGCGGTTGCAATGGTAAGCATCACAAATACGGCACAAAGGGGCATGGTCCAAATAGAGCAAATGCTTATTAGGAATCTCCAAGCCATTATCTAAATCTCCAATTGAACGTGAGGCATCTTTGGCTTTATGATTCATGCGATTAGAAATACCCATTTTCTCATCATAGTAGAAAGCAGGACACAAATAGAACTTGCCATTTGGAGCAACCGTGATATTGCCTATTCCTGCTTCGCAGTTGTGCATTTCTGTTAGTGTCAAACGGTCAGTCAAGATATTGACTTGCGGTTGCTGTTGTGACTTGTAGAGATTAGCCAATACGGCATTAAGCGCTGCAAGGGCTTTCTTGTAGTTCTCTTGCTGTGCATCCGTAAACGATTCCATATCCGTCAAGCAGATGTTGAGGCGCTTTACCTGTGGCAACAAGGCAGCAAGGTCATATTGATGAGCAATAAAATCAGCAATAGTGAGACGCAAGACAAGGTTGTCGGTTATCACAGCTTTGGGGACTTCATTCAACACTTGCACATCTTTTCCAATCTTGACATGGTCGATACTCTCAATAACTTCGTTGTATTCAGCAGGTAACTCATAATCGGGATACACATACTGAATCATAAGGTTCTGCTTCATACCGAAAAGAATGGCTTTTTTGAGCGTATCTATTGGCATGAGGTTGCGTTTTGTGAGAGGATTATTGGCATGGCAGTAAGCCACGCTGGTGTCATCTAACAAGATGACGAGGTATTGTAAATACGGTTTCATGGCTTAACAAATTTCGGGTTTGACATTTGGGTGAGTCTTCTCAAACTCTTCACGCTTGCCTTCCAATTCCAGTTTGCGATAGAGCTTATTCCAATAATAGTTATTCGCACGTACACGCGCTTTATGCATTTTACAGATTGCAGTAGCGCGTTGAAAAACGGTGTGCGTCTTGGCTGCATCATAGTTCTCTCCTTGACACCAAGCGCAACCTTCTGCTACCTCGCAGTCTATACATTCGGGATTGGATTGGGTGCAACGGTCAAGAGTGAGGAAAGGACGCAATTTATTTTTGTCAATGCCATCATGAATATTGCCAATTATCCACGCCTCTTTATCGCGCAAGGAATATTGTGCAAAACGCGTGCAAGGATAGAAATTACCAACAGCATCCACAGCCAGCATTTTGCCTGAACCACACCAGTTCTGGTTACGCAACTTGCAATCCATTGGCTTCCCTATGTGCTCAGCAAAAAACGAACATGCGAACTCTTTATAAAGACTTCTATCAATGATTACATCAGCCAGTTTTACTAACTGATCCTCGAATAATATATCATCTCCATCAGCCCACACATCCTCAAAGACGCAATTGATATTCACCTGCCCTATACCGAGTTCAAAAAGGTGCAGAACAGATTCGGATATATACGGAATATCAGCACTACTAATAGTCACCTTAGTACTCGCATTAGGGAATTGTTTTAGCCATAAAGGAATATTACGCACTACATCGTCATACGAACCTTTTTCTGTGCCTTTATACACACGGTTGAGGTCATGTTTACGCCGAGTACCATCAATGGTAATACCAATACTGAGATGCGTTTTGTTTTTCTCAATGAATCGTTGTACTTTCTCATTATCGTAGTTAATGCCGTTGGTAGAGAACGAGAAACGATACGAATTGAACCAGTGGTGATTACGGCGAAATAGTTCGGACTTGATATAGTCGCAAATTTGGTCTATCAAGTCTATCTCAAGAAATGGCTCTCCCCCGATAAAATCCCAAATCACACCCTCGGTTGCAAAATCCGGATCATTTTCGTTGTCAAGCACATAATCAATAGCAGATTTTGCGACTTCCCAAGGCATCCGCTCTTTCTCATTCTTGCCGACTAGATAGCAATATTTGCAGGCAAGTTGACAATCCTTGGTCACAATGAATGTGATAGTCTTAGAAGTTCCAGAATTCCAATCAAGTTGCTGTTCTTTAATCCCAAACATAATGTATGTTCTATGAATTTAGATTATTATTTTTCAGGCAGGTAAATATAGTTTCGGCTGCTTTTGTGTTTCTTTTTAGTAGTTTGCAGATTGTCAGGAGATCGCAATGTTGAACATTGCTTCTTCCTTCCGCACCGCAAACTACTAAAACAAATTACAAAATCATCTCGACCAATTTATAGAACCTACCATAATAAATCAGTTAACGATACATTTCGTCCCAGCCAGAAGGAGCCGACGAAACCATCCGACCACATCCAGTTTTACAGCCGCCTTTGCAGCCGCCTTCACAACTATGGCTACAAGTACCTGTACACCCTGTACATCCTGTCCAGCATCCAGTACACAACATACCACACTGGGCAGTACACTGTTTCTCACAACCTGATGGCGCTGCGTGAGTTACAATAGGTAAATCAGCCAACACAACTGCACCAATTACAGGAAGGGCTGCTTTGGCTGCTTTTTTGAAGAACTCTCTACGCGATTGTAGTTCCTCATTTTGTTTGTTATCCATAACTTTATAAAGTTTTGTGGGAGGTGGGTTCCGCAAGTCCCGTAAATACACAAAAAAGCGTGGAACCTTATTTCACGCTTATTCTCCATAGTGTGGTTCTACCAAAACCTTCAACCAAGAACAAACAAAACACGTCCACGCTGGTATATATCAATACCAACGCACAACGCGATAGTATTATAAACATACCCATCGGACGCTCATGCCGTCTTGCTTTGGGGTTGATAATTTGGTAGATTTCACTATGCCAAAACAAGCGTCAATAAACGCCTTTTATTATGTCTGAACCCCACCCCGTAAAGAGACATAATCCCCTCCAGCGTGGAATTTCGTTGCAAAATTACAAAGAAAATTTGGAATTTGCAAATAAAAATGCAATTTTTAATAAAAAACGTCTATCTATTTTGATGTAGATAGACGATTATTCGTGATTATTACTTTTATTATGTCTTTGCAGGACTTGCACCTGCTGCTGAAATCACTTTCTCAGCGTCGCCAATTTTACTGGTGTGCTCTAAGCACTTTGCAATTGCAAAATAATAGATTATTGCAAAATATGCGGATGTTCTACTAAGTACATATCACGTAAAGGAAGCGAAAGTATAAAAAGTGCATTTTGCAGAGTAACCTCTACCTCATTTCCTCCACCATCTTTTTGTATCGGATAATTATACACGAAAACTTTCACGTCATTTGCCTTATCGTCCGTAACCAATTGAGCGCACGCATTGATAGCTGCCGCTTCCACATCTAACGCAGTCTGAGGATTTTTTGCTGAAATTTTTTCAAACAACCAATCCTTGTTCTCCTCCAAAATAGCACTACCATTCATATCAGCAAAAACTTTCATTCCAAGTTCATTTAAAGCTCGTGGAGATTTTTTGGCAGAAAAATAACCTTCACTATCTTTATCTTTGAGCATAAGCAAGTCCTCCACACGGGTCATTCGCTCTTTGAGATTGTTAAGATTATCTCCTATTCTGGAAACATTGTCATTCAGACTCTCAAATTGTGCAGAAAACTTTCCTGCTTTCACCGCCAATGCAATAGCAGTTGCTACTACACCACCTAAAGCAATTATTGTGCCAATAACTGTACAGATTGTTGAAATAGCCATATCTTATTTTTTTTTATTTTATGAGCGCAAAGGTACAAAATATTTCTGACATATGCAAATATTTTTATTAAAAAATAAATTTTTATATTTCAATGAGTTACTTTTTTTGTAAAATCCCCCTAAAAGCGTCCCCAAAAATGTACAAATTTAGAGACAAAGAAAAAATCGTGCCTTATGAAAACGTCGTCGAGACAGCAGGTTCGTAAAGGTCTAGCCCCCCTTCGTTAGATACCGTTTCCCCCGTTTGTCGAGGGACACCATGCCTCTCCTCATTGATGTTCCATATCTTCGGGATGGGCTGCAAGCAGCCTGAATAGAAGGGATGGAAAAATCGGCGTTCAACCGCCGATGGATAAGATAAACGGCAAAGCAGCGTTTGACCGCTGCAAGCCGAATGCGGCGATGGTATCGCCGGAAATGGACGGGACGGTGAACGGCGATGGGGACATCGCCGAGAAAGGACAACAATTAACCAAGTAACCAATTAGCCAATGGACGAGGACTAAATGCATAAAAAAGCCGGCAAGATGACCTATACGCCATATTATAAAAGGAGGTGTGTCAATTACGACACACCTCCTTACTATTGATTTCCAGCTTTAGAAGATGATGATCTTCTGTGTGGTGGATTGTCCGTCCTTGGTGGCAGCCTTCAGAATGTAGCAACCGCTTACCGCCGGCATGGTGACAATCTGCTCGCCTGCTACGACTGTTCCATGCTGGATGGCTTGTCCGGTTTGAGAGTAAACATCAAACTGTCCATCCTCCGTAGATTGGATGGTGACACACGGCATCTTCTTAGGAGCAGAAGACGGATAAACGAGAATAGGATGAGAATACTTATCTGCTTCAGGTTTAACAATCGTGATAGGGCAGGAGGTAATGCTGTAGTTCTCGCCTTCACGTGTAGCAGAGACATAGACTTGGTCGCCGGGACGTAAATCCTTGAGATAGAGATACGAATTGCCGGCATTCGTTATCCGTACTCCATTAACGTACCAATCGTATTGACTGAATTGGTATCCGCCGTTATAGGTGGAGGACAGCAGAGCCACTACATCCGACCAGTTCTGCTCTAATAACCAGCTCGGGTAACGCACCATGAAACTGAGGGTATCGGATTGGGAGTTGCCACATACTTGGCTCTCCAATACCATTCGTAGATAGTACATATCCGGACGAATATAATTAGCATGCTCTAAGTAAGCCGGATCCGTGCGTTTAGGCAGAGGAATCTTAGCTAACATATCTTCGCCAAACGGCTGATTATGGATATTGGTGAATCCTTCCTTCAAAGCACGACTATCAAAGAGGATGCTGTAGTTAGAAGGTTTAGCGCCATTGTAGATGAAACTAATCTGCACTTCATCATCATCGGCACATACTTCGTCTTGTACCAAGCGAGCACTTACTATCTGCGTTGGCATCTCAACAGTGAGATTAAGCGTGTAGATAACCGAGGTGTAGCTGGCTAAGTTGAGGATGGTATCGGTATAAGTGCCGGGTTCGCTTAGAACGCGTCCGCGCCATGTATAGGTGCTACCTGAACAGATGGCAACATCGGAGGTAGGACGTTGAGTGGGCACAACATACAAGTCTAACCGGAAGGTGGAATCACAATTGTGAATGGTGGGTAATACATAGTCGTATATACCGGTCACATTATAATCCACTCCTCGCCAGTTATACGTCTGGTAGTCCGCAATCGTAGCGTTAGTGCGATCCAGATAGGATGGGAAGACGGTCAGACTGAGATGGATAATACTATCACAACCTTCGGTGGTCTTGAGGTAGATATGATGCAATCCGCTGCGCGTAATAGGTTGATCACCAATCCACATCGTATCTCCTTGACACATCGAATCAACTACACTACGTTCATAAACAGGAGCGTTGTATAATTCAATTCGATAGATACTATCCACTAATCCGGATGACGAACGGCTCTTGAATTGGTATTCACCGGCTTGGTAGAGGGTGTCACCTAAGATGAAGATGGTATCGTCTTTACATAATGGAACGCGATTCCATTTGGAGCATTTATCACTGACGGTCAGATTGAGCTTAACGATGGAGTCACAACCAAAGGCGGTCTTGAAGGTATCACAATAAACACCGGCTTGCTCGTATTCCTTGCCATGGAAGAAGAATGGCATATCTTCCGGACAAACCAATTCGTTGAAGACGGTCATCGTACTTTCATGTACCACCAAATGCAAGATAATGATACTATCACACCCTATTTTATATTTATACGTGCCCGTGCGCGTGTATGAGACACCATAGAAATCATAGGCTTCACCTTGGCAAATCTCAGCCGAGTATTCTTGCTCATAAGTACGTCTCCAGTTCACCACAATCTTATAAACGGAGTCGCAACCATGATGAGTGGTTAGACTATCGTAGTAAACACCGGGTTGAGAAATGTTCAAACCATGGATATAGGTCGTGCGGTCAGGACATATATCGTGAGCCTCCTCAATGAGATAGGTGGGATGAACATTCAGGGCCAGCATATACACGCTATCGTAACCTTGCTTAGTGAGCAAACTATCGTAATAAACACCTGTTTCCCATAACTGACGTCCGTGGAAATCATACGGCAGTTCGTTTTGGCATATATCCATGTCGTCTTGGAAGAAATAAGACGGATGTACGTGCAAGGTAAGTTCGGTAATGCTATCACAGCCCTCAGCGGTCTTGTCATAGTTGAAGTATGTTCCTTCCTTATTCAGAATACGTGCCCGCTCTCCTTCACCAAATACGTACGTCTCCTTATCCGATATGTTGACAGTCAGATAGTTATAGAAGGTCTTCATAACACGTACGGTAATCTGGAAGATGGAGTCGCATCCAGCCGTAGTAGGAATCGTATCGTAGAAGACGCCACTGTTATAATATAGTTTATTGCGATATGCAATGGTGTCACCTTGACAGATATCAATAGTGCGTTGCTCATAGTAGGAAGCTCCCACAATCAGATGCAAGGTGGCAAAGACTTTATCTACAAGAGACTCTTTGGCACGCGTATAGTCACCCGCATCATAGAAGAGTTCACCATTCCATTCGTATGGCAATTCATAGTCGCAAATATAAACGGTGGTATCGATATTATAAATTGGACGAACCGTGAGATTGAGTTGTATCGTACTGTCGCAACCATAGATGGAGGTATAGGACTTGCGGTATAATCCGCTGGTCTTGAGCCATTCTCCTTCAAATAGAACAGAGTCTCCTTCGTAAATAGTGGCCTCCTGCTTGATATCAAACGTGGGTGCTATACTCAAATGGATTGTCACGATGGAGTCACAACCGGAGACAGACGACTGTAAGGTGTCGTTGTAATTACCACCTACGGATACTACACGACCATTATAGAGTGTGTAGGTGGATCCTTGGCATAGATTAACAGTACGTTCGGTATGAATAACAGGATAAACGATTAACTTGCAACGTCTAATCAAACTATCTTGTCCTGCTACGTTGCGTAAGGTATCCACATAAATACCGGAGTTCATCAAAGGTTTGTTAGGAGCCAACATATACGGCAGTTCATTCTCACAAACCGTAATGCTATAATCAAACTCCTTATATGCTGTCACTACAATCTCAAAGATAGAGTCGCAACCATTCACGGTGTGTTGATAGTCGTAGAACGTTCCTGCATAAGGAATCTCTACGTTCGGGTGTCCGGCCCATGTGTAGGGTAACTCGGATTCAGAAATACTAACTGCTTCGTGGTGGAAGTATTTAGCACTCTTCGTTACATGAATCGTCATGATGCTATCACAACCATTAGTGGCTTTGAGGGTATCGTAGAACAGACCACCGTTCTTATAAACGATGTTGTTGATGATGACAGAGTCTCCGTCGCAGATATTAGCGTAGTAGTTGCTACGTGATACAGGCAGTACGGTTAAGTCCAACG
>JAGHRV010000084.1 GCA_018066175.1 Candidatus Colicola equi
TCGCGAGTTCGAGTCTCGTCCGCACCGCAAAAAAGTCGAATCCCATTTGGGGTTCGATTTTTTTAGGTGTGTGACATGAGACGAGAACTCTTTAATTTTGGGCCCCCAACGCAACTTGTTGTGGTGGGGAGAGCGGAAGCACAAGTCGTCTGTCAATTAAACGGAGTGGCAATTGACCTTTACGATTTTGTTGCTGAACGCGACAGATACTCCACTATCTCAGTGAGTATTTGTTCGGCGGCATGGGCATCGCCGAAGAGCGGAGGGAAGTGAACGGGGTGATTAGCGAGTTGACGGTAGGCGGCAAGGATGCGGTCATAGTCCGCATCAGCCAGTATGCCTGCCCCGGCCTCCACTATCTCGATCCATTCGGTTTCGGGTCGCAGTATGACGCACGGCGTAGAGAAGAAGAACGCTTCTTTTTGCACGCCCCCGGAGTCGGTCATTACGACTTGCGCATGTTTTTCGAGTCGTATGATATCAAAGAACGATGCAGGTTCGGTGATGATTATGTTCGGGCATTGTTCCACTTGCTGCAGCAGTTCAGCGGGCAGTTGATTCGGCAGCAGTTTGCGTGTGCGTGGATGCAGCGGCAATACCACTTGCATATCGTGTTCAGTAGCGATAGTAAGTAATGCGCGGAAGATAGATGTGAGGTTGGTGGCTGAGTCCGTATTAGCGGGCCGATGGATAGTAGCTAAGATGAATCGTTTAGGAGTAAGATGGAGTCGTTCGATGATGTCAGACTTTGTTTCGGCCATGGATGCGAAGTACATGGAGTTATCATACATCACATCACCGGACAGCACGACGTATTGTCCCTTGCCATTGCGGAAGTGCACCCGCTCTCCACTCATCCTCTCATCCTCTAATCCACTCATCCTAAACCCTGCTTTCAGCAGGTTATTCATTCCTGTCTTAGTGGGAGTAAAGAGTACGGATGACAATTGGTCGCATACGATGCGGTTTATTTCCTCGGGCATGGCCATGTTCCATGAGCGCAGTCCGGCTTCGATATGGAAGACGGGCACGTGTATTTTAGCGGCAGCTACGGCACCAGCTAAGGTGGAGTTGGTGTCGCCATATAATACGACGCCATCAAATTTCTCGCCACTCTCCTTCTCACCATTCACCAGCACTTCTTCTATACCTTCTATCATGCGTGCTGTTTGTGCACCATGTGAACCGCTGCCTACATGCAGGTTGATATCGGGTTCAGGTATGCCCAGTTCGCGGAAGAAGACGGCGGACATATTGTCGTCGTAGTGTTGACCGGTATGCAGAATCACTTCCTGAACCTGTATATCGTGAGATTCATTCCATTGTGCTACGGCACGCGAGAAGGCCGCGGCCTTGATAATCTGAGGTCTTGCCCCAATGACAGTTAATAGTTTCATATTTTAAACTGTTTCCAACAATGTAGTTATATCCTGGTTGGCATCGCCCACTTGGTCAAAGTAGGCTTGTTTCTTACGCAACCATTCGTTTTTTTGCGAGTGTGTAGCCATCTCTTTTACGGCAGTTAGTACATCATCGAATGCACGTATGTTACGTAACAGACCGTATTGGCGTTCCAGCACAACAAAGTTAGTCATATCGTTTGGTCCAACAAATGAATTGCTGCGTATAGCCGGTGCGCCCAATAGGGCAGCTTCGGTGGCCATAGTCTGGCTGTCACCCAAATAGAGGTCAGCTCCAGCTAATACTTGGTGAATACGATTAGCAGGTGTAGGCAGTTTATATTTCTGCAATTCGGGTGGCAATGCCTTTTCGGAAGATATATACACGGTCATGTGTGGTTCAATCGCCCGAATGATTGTTTTCTTTTCGTCCAATGTAAGTCCACTATTCTTCACATCATGGTTAGCATACCATCCTACGAATCGCAGGATAGCATATGGTTTATGCAAGACTGCGGTTACATCATCCTGTGCGGATGATTGCAGCACCTTAGGCGAGAGATAACAGTCCTCAAATAACCCTTTGATGCGTTTATGCTTAACCCCATAGTCCAGTCCGAATGATCCGGGAGTAACCACCATCGTAGCGAGTGGCACCACGTAGCGGTTAGTGACCTTCACCACTTCCGAATCCGGAAAGATGACGCTTTTGGCTCCTACCATCTTAGCTACGGCGCAACCATAGAAGGAGGCTTTGGATACGATTACATCAGGTTTGTATTGCCGTGCTATTTGGTAGTATTTCCATATTAGTCGTGGTGTACCTAACACTTTGTCCACCATTTTCTTTTGGTGCAAGCCAAAGATGGTATACTCCACTCCCTCTTGCTGCAGGACAGATAGCAGCACGTCTTTATCCCGTGCAAGCACTTTGATGTCATGTCCATCGCTCACCAGTTGCTGCATGATGTACTTGAACTGGTAGTAATGCTTAGGATGATTTAATTCAAATATGTATTTCATTTTTCCAAATTTGCAAACGATTTAATTACTTTAGCGGGAGCTCCTACAGCAACACAATAAGGCGGTATGTCGCGAGTTACTACGGATCCGGCACCAATCACTGCGCCCTCACCAATGGTGACACCGGGCATGATGATAGATCCTATACCTATATGTGCACCATCACCAATGACAATGGGTTTATATACTAATTCGCAGTCCATGACGGGCTTACCTACTTCATACTGAGATAGGTCTCGCTGGTGGCATAATAGCATCACGCCACGCGTCACCCATACGTTATTACCGATGGTGATAAGTTCGGGGGCCGATTGGTCCACATCTACGGTAGCGGCTATCTTGGTGCCTTTGCCGATTTTCATGCCCATCATCTTGTAGAACGGCATGCGCAGTTGCGCCGGGAACAGATGCCGCGCAAAAAATGCACAAATGCGTACTACGATACCATGTGTCACGTTTCTAAATGTTCGATGATTATTTGCCATAATTAGTAAGGTAAGAGTTAAGAGGTAAGAGGTAAGAACTATTTATTGAGGTAAAAGGTAAGAACTATTTTGTCTCTTGTTTGCGACTAATTGTATTAACACTAGCTGATAATAATTTGCGTAGTTCAATGCACGCATCGTAAAGTTCTTGGCACTTATCCTCTGGTAAATATTCTGTTTTATATAATAATTCTAGCCAATAAAGTGTTTCGTGGCACTCCTTGAGTGCAATTTTAAGTTTATGTATAAAGTCGGCATCGCTTTCTGCGAAATGTGCCTCCCCATATAGCGCACCAATAGCAGTTCCTGCCCGTTGAATCTGGTCCGCCATATTATATTCGTGCTGGTTTTGGTTCAGTTGTTGCTTCAATTGCACCACCTTAACAGCAAAAGCCATCGCTTTTTCTTCAATAATCGTATTTTTCTTCTCAAATATCATTATTCATTTCATTATTTACGAATTCAGTTCCCAGCACCAGTTTCAATGCTCTCTACGGAGCGGAAGATTTCGTTATATTGGTTTGGATAGTCATGAATACTTTGATTTTTCAATCACAATAAAAACAACATCTATGGCTGCATGCACCATTCTACGCGCGTAATCAACTTCTATATTTGAAGAATAGTGAATGCGTGAATATAATGACTTCAAGGATTCGCCCAATAAATGAACTTCTTCATGTGGCAATTCGAAAACAAACGCTTGCAAAACGGCTATAACAAGCATGAATTCATTCGCATCAATAGCCTTATTAACAATAGAGACGAGTATTTCTTTATTAGTTTTCATTATGCATCGAATTCTTTAATCATCTTTCTTAATATAGCTATTGCTTCAGAATAGCCTATTGGAGATATTTGATATCTATTGAACTCCTCATCATGCCGGATTTCGTAATTGGTTTTGAGTTAAAGAAACGTACTTCATCATGTTAAACGAGTGTCCTATGTACGAGAGATGGAGTTTATATATTGGTGGGACTGTCATAATAATACGATAATCTTCTTCCAAATTATTATTCACCATTGTCTGTTATCACTAATTTATGAAAAATAAAATTATAAAAAGATTAAGACGGAATAATCGCAGAGACTCCTAATCTAGCAGCATGCGATGAAAACTTTTGTAGTATGTCGGCGAACAATTTGTTTTTAGCGACAAAAAGCAACTCATATTTACCTACATCTTTTAATTCCTCGTCAGAAACACCGCATAAGTGTTTAAAATCAAAGCATATAAATTTCACCGATTCTCCCCAAAAAATTGGCCACAAACGATAGTTCGCCTCGGATTTGTACTTTTCATTTAGCCGATTAACATCCGCTTTTATGTTTGGACATTCAACACAAAAACCTCCAACTAATCTGGAAATTATTTTTTTATTTTGCGCATAATCACAGGGGGGAGTTAATTCAATTGCAATAGAAATCGAGTGCTCCGGTTTTTCTGTTATTTCTAAAAAGTCATTCCCATTCTTTACCGCATAAACGCTTCCTGGTAGAATCATTTCTTGGTTTACATCTTCAGTAGAAATTAAAATTTTAGAATTGAGCCGTCCAAGATTCTTTAATTCCTCCTCATATCTCCCACTCCATGGATTAGTCGTCACCGCATCAAAGATATCCACATCATCTTCCACCTGTTTCGCCACCAAATTTTCATGAAGCAATTCATCAAATGCCTTATAAGCATCATGATACATATTAGGATACTTGGAGCCGCCCTTTACATGAACACCCGAGTAGTTATCTGCAAGTAAATATAGTAAGTGTTTCAAATCTACATTCGATGAAGTATAATTAGGAGATAAGTCATAGATATCAGACAAAGCTTTATCTGCGCCAATCTCAACTGTATGCCTCCAGTTCATAAAGAAATAAGCTGCTTTATCCTCTATCAATTTTTGATTTAGTTCCGTTAATATGTTATCATACGAGCCGCGATGCAGATATTCAGCCTTATCTAGGCCAACTATAAACAATGGCATCTCATAAACATGTGCCGTCTTATCAATAGCAATTTTCTGTCGAACCATATCCAGATGATGAATATGGCTAGTCCACAACACAATACCATAGGAGCCAAATTCCGGTGTTGCGACATGCTTAAGAATCGAGCGCAACTCAGAAATATGTCCCTGTAATTCTGTAGCCGTATCCGAAAGATATAGGTCACAAAAGATTAACTGACGATTCCGAAACACTTGATGTTTTGCATCTTCCGGTTTTACGTAGGTACTATAAATATCTTGAGAAAACAGATGCTCTGCGAGAGGCTGTACTTCCTCCTGTTTATCATCAATTATCAGTACACTCTTAATATACTTTGTTACATCCATAAATTTATCGCTTTTATTTGGGGAAACAAAGGGCAATAATCGCCTTATCAGCTCCCACTGTTTCAACTTCTTTAGGTAGTTCAATATCGTTCTTATCATAGAATATTAAATTTCCATTCATTGCGTGCATCATCTCGTTAACAATATGTAAGCCCAACCCCATACCAATATTGTTCGGTTTACCGGAGATAAAAGGTTGTACGGCCACATCCGTTCCGATATTAAATCCAGGTCCATTGTCGCTTACCAAAATCGCCACATAACCTTCAATCTGGCTAGTGATGTAAACGGAAATATATCTATCGGCCTTATCACGTGTTTTAGAAACCCAGTAAATAGAGTTATCTAGCAAATTTGTCAAAACAGAAATCGACTCCGATCTCGCAAACTTTGCAGTCAAATCTGAAGAATCACTATTAAAGAGTACTTTGATGGAATGATCAGAGAAGCGGAACTCATAATTATCTATAGCAATCTTGCATACATCCATCAAATTCCCAATACCAATAGACGATTTTCGGATCATTGCAGTATATCCACGAACAATCTTTTCTAGATTATAAGCGACTGTCTGGATTTTATCATGTTCCCCACGCCGCGCAAAACTAGTAAGAGCACTTATCTGCTTCTCCAGCTCATGAATAACTACCGATAAGTTCAGACCCGCATTAGCACTTTTAATTAGTGTTTCTTTTACCTCTTTGTACTGGACATTTATACGATTCAAACATTTGATTATGTTATTTTTATCCTCCACATTCTTCACCTTATCTTCCACATAGGCAATAGCATCATCAATACTGGACAAGACTGGTTCAATCGTTTTATTTTGCTTATAAAGCATAGACAAACGCTCCTTATCCTCATTGCGCATACGTACAATTAGAGACAACGCATAGTTAATCGCATCTACAAATCCCAAATATGCCTCATTTTCTATAAAGCCTTCTCGATTAGTTTTTTCAACTAGACCAAAACTTTCTGCACGATTGATTTTTACAGCCCCCAAAACAATATTATTACTTACATTTCCACCGACACGATGTACACGCCGTATATCAATACCCAACCAATCATTATCGCGTTCACCATAGTCATACACACGAACATTGTCACGATAAACGCGAATTCCACCATTCTCTTTCAGGTAATCTTTAATAGACTTTTTCTCCGCATTAACATAGTTAAAGATAAGCGCATCCGTTTCAAAAATAATCACATCAAATTGCACCTTACCAATTCCCAAACCGCCATCTGTTTTGGAACTCAAATCTATAGCATAATCCACCTCTCGCTCCTTCCCATCTTCCTCTACCAACTTACGCCCTACCAGTTTTCGTTCCGACATGTCCAATTCATTAAGTGTCACCCTTCTACCCTGACGCACTTTGGTCAACGTGCTCCAAGGCTTATATTCGTACAGGAATTCCGCAATCGCATTCCCCTCCATAGTACACTTTCCATAGTACATACCACCATTAGATATCACATCTGCAATGGATGGCATTCCTAGAAATATTTTTGGATTGTTAGATGTTACACTAACTTCAAAATCATCACTCGTTTCCGCAAATGGATTACCTAGAGACATCAAATTTCGATATACCTCACGCATTTGTCTCTTTTCCCATTTTGATTTCAAATTCTCAATCACAATACGCGTACCCGTTTGGTTACCACAAAATAAAGTAGGCTCCTCATTTTCTTGTACCGGAACTGTAAAAGAATCCAAAGTAGGAGACTTAGCAAGTTCATCCCAATTAATTGTAAGTTCCACCTCCTTACAATCCTTTGCCCTTGTCACCAACTTAATATATCGTCCCAACTTGTGTACGCCCAATCGTCCGACGCCCTTTTCTCCCAAAGGTAAGCGCGCCCCTCGTGGTGCATTATCTAAAATATCACGCTTATTAGAAGTACCTATAACAAGCCATGAATTCTTGATAGTATTCACAGACATTCCCTGACCATCATCATCTATTGTGATGCGGACAATTTTGCCATTCTCCTCGTCAAAACTTATATTGCAATAAGAAGCATATGCATCGTATGAATTCTTCACCAACTCAACCAATGCAATGTTTTCATTCTTTATCAAAAACTCACCAAAATGAGCAATGATTCTTGGTGTAATAGAAAAAGACTCATTCATAATTTACTGATTATTACATATCGTTTCACCTAATCTTCTTGCGTACTCTGGCGGAACAGCATTACCAATTATCTTTGCCGCGGTCGCCATGTTTGTCGTTTTAAAGACATAATCCCGAGGAAATGTCTGAAGTGTTGCGCCTTCGCGAATAGAGATACATCTATCTTCTTCTGGATGGGCAAATCGCCCAGTTGACACACTCGAAAAACGCGTTGTGATTGTTGGTGCTGGCTTCCTCCAACTCATTCTTCCATAATTATCTCTAAAACAATCATCCCTCCCGATGTAGCATTTCAGCTGCAACCGCTCATCGCCAGCCCATGCCAAACGACTTCCGCCATCATGCGGAGTGAGCCGCATACGTTCCAGCGAGATTGCATCCAGCGCTGCTGTAGAATGCATAAAGTCCGTTTTATCTCTATGACCAGCCTCTATTTTAGGAAAGCCATGCGCTTCGCCGATAAATTCAGAAAGAATTGAAATATGATTATCTTTTTCAGGAAGACTCAACTTTACACCATCCAAACGAGAGGCAATTAATGAAAAACGACGACGACTTTGAGGTACCCCATATTCGCTCATATTTATTACATCTTTTACAACATGGATATACCCCATCTTATCTAATTTTTTCAAAAACTGCGGCAAAATACTATCATTACTAGTCATAATACCCGGCACATTCTCAACAAGTACATATCCAGGACGATAATAATCCACAAAACGCGCAAAGTTCATTAACAAGTCTTTAGATAGTTTAGACTTCGTTGTGTCGTGATTGATAATACTATAGTATTGACACGGGCTACAACCAACCATAATGAGAAAATCGTCATTGCGTTGTACTCCAAATTTTCTTTCAAAATATGTGCTACGAAGACGTTTAATATCAGAATTCACAAATGCACTTCCGGGATTATTGTACTCATAGGTAGGTCCCACGCTAGCATCAAAATCCACCCCTGCCACGACATCAATTCCAGCTTGACGTAAACCACACGTCATACCGCCTCCGCCGCAGAAAAAATCTATAGCCTTGAACATTCTATTCAATTTACTTTTATTGGCTAACCTCATCATAATGATTATTCTTTTTTTTCACTTTCTCAAAAACTCCTTCACTTCTTCCCAACACTCGTAATCAATGTCTAAAATCGGGAGTCATCAAAGAGCCAGTTGTTAGAGCCAAGTTTGTCGCGTTGTTTCTTATTTAAGTCTTTTTGCGAAGATATGAAATTAATTCTTCAACACATATTGTTTCAACCAATCTTTTTCTTGAAAGACTTTCAGTTGTTTCATAGCCCCATCGTATTCTGCAATCCACTCGTAAGCCATACCGCTATTATCAAACACATAGGCTCGATCAGAAAGAAGAATTGCGTCCGACAATTGCTCCATAGAACGAGTATAACGTGAACGAATCCTATCCTCATCCACATTATGACCACCTTCTTCCACACGCGTTTGCACACGCCCCACATTCACCTCTGCAGACAACGTTGAGACATAATAGAGATAGACTCGATACCCTTTCTCTTTCGCCAATCGCATTAAGTCTAATTTACTGGGATGAGACATCACCGTCTCTAACGAGAACGATATTCCATTATCGATCAAAACGGATTGAATAAACGCCGCGACAAATGCAGAAAAGTAAGAATCCAGCTGTTTTGCATCCTTAAGCACAAGTACATCATCCACAAGCTCCACATTAGTTAATGCACAAACAGATTGTTGTGCTTGAGCAGACTCAGCAAAAGCAGTAGCAAAACGTTCATAGGAAATATTGCTTACGCCATAGGCACTTAGATTCAGCTCTCCATCTTCTCGTAACGATTGTTCAATCAAGTCTGCATTCACAAACACACCCCAATTGAACTCATCACGAAGATCCTTGTAGATAGAGGTTTTTCCCGAGCCGTTCGGACCAGCTAATATACGAAGTCGCTTAGCCATAGACTACTTGAAAGAATACACTTTAGGAGTTGACAATTTTTCCGAGACCTGTACTTGAGCCACAACAGTTCTATTTCCATTGTGCTCGCGCACAACATCCGTTCCAGACACATACGTAACTGGAATATTAGCCGCAACTGCACGCTGATAACCGGAGGACTGCTCGCGAGCCGTCAATCTGGCAATTGCGCGATTTTCGTTTAATTCTGATTTGCTCATAATCTTCAACCAAAGCACCTTTGCGCCTTTGAGGGCACAAAGATAGTAAAAAAAAACGACATATGCAAATTTATTTATATAAATTTACTGAAATACAGCAAAAACCACAAAAATAGCACTACTTTCTCTCGAAAATAGTGCTATCTATGGCAAATATTCTAGTAATATGGGGTCTAAAAAACGTGTGTATTTTTCCCTTCCTTTATTCCCATTTGCGATTTAAATCTCCGCGCAAAAGACGACCAAGCCCTTCTAATACCTTACCCATAATATCATGACTGGCATAGACCGGCGATATGGGCCATGCCTGCAGAGAATCGTGTATTTTGCCGCGCAAAGTGGATAACTTACGGAGTAGTATATTAGTATGAGGTGTTGCGGTGTGCGATGTAGCGCGTACCGGATTGAGGATGCGATTAAGCAGCCTCTCTCCACGTTTAGCGGCCTTAGGCGTATAAAGCGGACATTCATCTGCCGGTAGCCCTAAGTATGTCACCATGATATACGCATAAGCCTGCCACACCTGAGTTAGACGGAGACGACGCAGGTGGTGGCGGAGGTAAGAGGTAAGAGGGAAGAGGGAAGAGGGAAGAGGGAAGAGGGAAGAGGGAAGAGGGAAGAGGGAAGAGGTATGAGGTAAGAACGAAGAGGTATGAGGTAAGAACGAAGAGGTATGAGATAAGAGCGAAGAGGTATGAGGTAAGAGCGAAGCGGAATGTAGAAGTAATGCCAAATCGCATAATTGCTTCATCGTCGCGCTACCAGATTCCGTAAAGTGATGCCAACTATGTAGGAACACGAATAAACTATTAAATCGATATTCCGGAATCCGCAGTTTCATTCCCTCTATTTCTACTTCTTGAGCATTTGCCATAGCATCGCGTTCCAACCACTGCCATAAACGCATATCGCACGGATGAATCAAGATAGCCGATACCCTGTGCGCCTCAATGGCCGTATTGCCGATATTGATATTCCAATGCTTAAAATACTCCTCTTCCTCCTCAAAGCATGGGTTATCCGGGAAGGTCTTGCGAAGTACATCGGCTGCAGTATGGTATCCATCTGCCCCCACATATATATCTATATCTCCCCACTGCCGCAGATGAGGTTGCGGATAGAGCATAGCCAAACCAAACCCTTTGAGCAAAACCGGCTTCCCTCCCCCTTTAGACAGGGCATCCCATGCTGTCGCCAACACCCCTTTCATTTCCTGCTGCAGCATCATATTTTGCATACAAGCCAGCTTAAGTTGCATCTGTGCCTCATCCGGCAAGAGGCTATCCGCCTTGAGCAATTGGTCATACACCAATGGCGCTGTACCTTGAATCTGCGCTAAACGGATGAGCGAACCCATATCCTCCGCGTTAAGCGTGGAGCCAGTTAGCAGGTCCGACGTAGAAAAACCTAACGCCTTCCGCAAGAGGGAGAAATATGTATCTATTACTTGAGTACTGAACATAATTTTTCTAATGTTTCCTTACACCACTTCCCTGTAGTTTGTTGTGCATCATCCATCAGCGGGTTATATTCCACAAAATCCATCGTATGCATCGGCGGTAAAGAAGATAACGATTGGATAAAAACATCCAAGTCTTCCTGCGTCAATCCATTTGGCACTTTGGTGCCTGTAGCAGCAACAATGCTTGGGTCCATACCATCGATATCAAAACTTAAATGCAGCGCAGGAATCTCTTGTGCAGCCATGCGTTGCCGTATATCATCCATCACAGCCTTCATGCCTAACCAATGTGCATCATTGGTAGAATAAACATGATCATATATACCTAATTGGCGCAGTATCTGCTCTTCCCCCGAATCTATATCCCGTGCTCCAACCCAGAATATGTTTTGCGGCTTTAGTCGCACAGGAGCCACTTCATTAAGGGTCGATTGGCATAATCCCATCAATGCTGCCACCGGCATTCCATGGGCATTACCGGATGGTGAAGATGCTTCGGTATTGATATCCGTATGGGCATCAAACCATATTACACCTACGTTAGGTTCATGCTGCAGCACTCCGGCTATGCTGCCTAAAGCCAATGAATGGTCGCCGCCATACATAACAATTGGTTCCTGCTTAGACGTCTGCCCGACTATTTCTTCACGCAGATGCGACACAACCTCCAAAACCTTATGGTAGTTATGTACTCCGTATGGTTCCTTTCGTTCCGGCTTAGCCCCTTGCGGGGATCCTAAGAAGAACGCTTTATTGATGATATAAGGTGTATTCATTTTACTTTTGAAACAACATATCGTGTTTTCCCAGATGATGGTAATTCTATATGATCTACTATTTGTACATCCACTTCTATACCCTCGCCACAGTGGAATTGAAGCAACCGTTTCCATTCGTTTTGACGTTCCATTGGTATATCAATCTTAGGCACTAATAGCAACACCACTCTATCCGTCTTCTCTTGCACCACTTGGAATTGCTTAACTTCATCCGTTAGTTCTTCAAAAGGCAATGACAATCCATTTAACGTACGATCATTGGCTAACTTAAAGTTATCTGATGATCGTCCTAACAATGTCTTTATCATTTTAGTTTGTCGTCCGCAGGCGCATGGTGTAGTAGACTTGATTGCGCTATCACCCGGAGCATAGCGAATGAATGGGAATCCCATGTTATATAAATCCGTCAGAACGATCTCCCCTTCTTCGCCATCAGCGACCTCTTGTCCATTCGCATCTACAATCTGCATCACACTACAATGCTCCATTACATGCAGTTCGCCATGTGCATCGCACTCGGTAGCATGTCCCATTCCGTCTCCGCAGCCGTATGTATCGTATAACTTGCATGTAAACACTTTCTCCATCAACAAACGCTGATGCGGCAGCAACATCTCGGCAGTCGTAAAAACAGCCTGTATGGGCAGTGTACCATGCGTGCGATGGATATATTCAGCCAATGTATATAGCGTACTGGGATATCCACGCAGGAATTTAATTTTATGGGCTTTCAAATACTGATAATGTTGCTCTAATTTTTCATCCGTCAGTTGAGTGACCGGTATTGAATAGTAGTTATTCACATATCGCCATAGTCTATGTTTCCAACCGGCCTTCTTGCCCGGAGTAAGGGATCCTCCGGCCATCACACCCAAACAGTCTTCGCCATAATGATACCCTGCCCACTCAAAAGTCTGCATCTTAAGTGCCCAGTTGAGCGCCCATGAATATCGATCCATATAGTAGGCACAAGGCGTACCGGTTGTTCCTCCGGTATGATGATGAATCATAGGATAGGAAGACATATCATCGGCTTTGAAGTCCTCAAAATGGGCAATTAAATCGGCTTTACGAATGATTGGCAATTTAGATAGGTCCTCAACCGTACGTATCTCGGAAGGATTAACACCTGCCTTATCCCATAGTTGATGATAGAAAGGAACATGGTTGTACGCATGTTCAATCAAGGCAGGAATATGCTGATTATGATACCTGGTCCAATCAGTAGCGGTCCATGCTTCCGTTTCGTGCACAAAACGGCGCATTGCAGACATGTTAAAACCTTCCTTTTTGCCTAATAAATATAACGCCAATTTACTTCTTATCATATCGCCAAGATTCTTATTTATTCAATATCAAAGTGTATAAACGTACTATTTTTTTTGCCGTTAATTCTATGGTCAATCCATCTTGTATAATGCGGTCGTAGCCTTGGGTGCGTTGACCAAAATCAAGTGCATTACGTAAGGCTCCAGACAAGTATTGTGCATCTTTATTAAACCACTCTCCTACCCCTTGTAATCCATATGTAGGCGTGTCATCGGTAGGAATCACAAAGCAACCGGATAAACCATCCAATCGTTCTTGAACATCTCCGACATCGGTCGTCACAATCGGACAATTGCACGCCATTGCTTCTTTGATAACATTAGGACTACCTTCGGACATGGAGGTCAGTAACAAACAATCTGCAGCATTCATATACTGCGCCACTTCTTGAGGAGTCTTATTATAAACTGCTATCAATTCTATTTGTGATTGCTGACTACTGATGGCTGACTTCTGAGCACTGACTTCTAATTGCAGAAGTCTAATCGCTTCTTCTGCCAACGGCCAGTTCTTTTCCTCTCGCTCAGGATTACTGCACCAGATGATGTACTTTTTATTTGTAATTTGTGATTTGTGATTGCTGAGCACTGAGTACTGAGTACTGATGACTGACTGCTGACTTTCACTAAATAGACGCAGTCTTAATTCCTCTCTCTCACTTTCACTAACCGGATAGAAGATAGACGTGTTCACTCCGTTAGATACAATAGGAAGGTCAAAGCCTAATTGATTAGCCGTGCGTTTAGATTTAGTCAGTGTACCTGCCCATATATGCTTTATAAAAAATCGCACATAGCGCCATTTGAAGTTGCGCGAAGGAAAACTACCGAGGATAGAGACAAGAATCTTGGGGCGATGGCAAAGTCCTAATGATGCCAGCCAAGATAAAATACCAAAGGTACTGTAATGAGCATGAATAATATCTGGCTTCCATTTCCTGATGAGACGACGCAGAGAACATAGGTTCCTTAAGAATCCTTTAACACCATGCCCCACAACCGGATAAAGTTGCACATCTAAGCCTTCCGCCACAAGCGAATCATATTGTGATTGTACGAAGGAGGAACATTTTCCCACCGTTTTATTACCACTTGCTACAAAAATGACTCTCATTATAATCTACCATCAATCATTGAACGATCTAATATGCCTTTCACATCATATACAACAACATTATTTTTACCTAATGCTTTTATATCCAATTCTTTGAATTGGTCGTGAGCAACAGCTAAAATAACAGCATCGTATTTTTGATTGCTAATTGACGATTGCTCATTAGCGATTTGCACGCCATACTCACGCTCTGCAATGGCAGGATTAGCCCATGGGTCATAAACCGTAAGATGTAGATTATATTCTTGCAATGCTTTATAAATATCTATCACCTTCGTATTACGCACATCCGGGCAATTCTCCTTAAAGGTAAAGCCAAGAATCAATATATGACTATCCAACACTTGGATACCTTTTTTCAGCATCAGCTTAACTACTTGGTTAGCGACATACTCTCCCATTCCATCATTCATACGACGACCGGCAAGAATAATCTCCGGATTATAACCATAACGTTGAGCACATTGCGCCAAGTAATAAGGATCTACACCTATGCAGTGTCCCCCAACTAGTCCTGGACGCATTGGAATAAAGTTCCATTTCGTACCGGCTGCTTCCAATACATCCTGCGTATCAATGCCCATACGAGTGAATATCTTGCTTAACTCATTCACAAAAGCGATATTAATATCCCGCTGTGAATTCTCAATGACCTTTGCAGCCTCGGCCACCTTAATAGTTGGAGCCAGATGGGTTCCTGCAGAAATGACAGATGCATAAACGGCATTGACATATTCTCCAATTTCCGGAGTTGAACCTGAGGTTACTTTCTTAATGAATTCCACCGTATGTACTTTATCTCCGGGATTGATTCGTTCTGGCGAGTAGCCTGCAAAATAATCCTTATTAAGTTTAAATCCGGTGGCACGTTCTATTACCGGCAAACACTCATCTTCTGTTACGCCCGGATAAACAGTTGATTCATACACGACCACATCTCCTTTCTCTATTACTTTCCCTACCACCTCACTGGCGCCATACAGAGGAGTAAGATCAGGCTTATTATCTCCATCCACAGGAGTAGGAACAGCTACAACGTAGAAGTTGCAACCACGGATTTCCTCGATATTAGAAGTACATACAAAACCATTTTTTATAGCACCTTGCAATAACTCATCACTCACCTCAAGTGTGGCATCATGACCGGCCATAAGTGCCTCCACGCGTTTGGCATTCATGTCATAACCAATCGTCTTAAACTTCGTAGAAAACAAACGAGCCAAAGGCAGACCTACATAACCTAATCCAATTACACAAATTTTTGTGTCATTAATTTCTCTATACATATTTATTGTGATTTATTTCAAATTTTGATAGTACCACTCGCAGGCTTGTTCAAAGCCTTGCAGAGCGCTGAATTTAGGGTTATAACCGAGGATACGCTGCGCCTTGATAATAGAAGCCTGACTATGCGGGATATCTCCGGCACGGTTATCACGATAAGTAGGCTCAATCTTAGCAATCTCCGGATCATACTTAGCTAAGTTATCTCGCAAACAGCGGAATAACTCATTCAGTGTAGTATTGCCTCCGTATGCTACATTAAACACGAGATCCAATGGAGCATTCTGCGGTAAGTTCATATTGTAGTTCTCAGCTTGCTTAACAATCACATCATGCGGCACCGTAGCTGCCAGTTCATTAGCTTGAATCACATTATCAATATAGGTGAAGTCACGACTATAACTGCCATCCCCATTGATGAAAGGCGATTGATGATTGATGAGCGCCTTAACCCACAATGGTATAACCGCAGCGTAAGCACCATTGGGATCCTGACGACGACCAAAGACATTGAAGTAACGCAGTCCGATGGTCTCAATGCCATAGAGCGCAGTAAACACATTGGCATACAGTTCATTCACAAATTTAGTAATAGCATACGGTGATAAGGGACGACCGATATTATGCTCAATCTTAGGCAGTTCCTTACTATCACCATAGGTAGATGATGAGGCAGCATATACAAAGCGCTTCACTCCTTCATCACGAGCAGCCACCAACATATTCAGGAATCCACTGATATTGGTAGCATTGGTGGTTATAGGGTCATTGATGCTGCGAGGTACCGAACCTAATGCTGCTTCTTGCAACACCACTTCGCATCCTTTGACCGCTTCGCGGCAAGTATCTAAGTCGCGGATGTCACCGTGAATGAAGTGAAAGTGAGAGGGAAAGTGAGAGATGAGGTGCTCGATGTTATGCATGAAGCCGGTGCTCAGATTATCCAAGCATACTACATCATGACCTTTGTTAACAAAATGTTCACATAGGTTGCTACCTATGAATCCGGCTCCGCCGGTGATTAGAATTTTCATACAAAAATAATTAATAATTAATAAGGAATAGTGAATAGTATTTTTCAGGATTGAATAGCTTTGGAACGAACCGTATTAATACTAGCCGTGAGCATTCTAATCAACTCTTCTGTAAGATTCCTTATTTCTTCATATTTTAATTTGTCTATATATTCCGTTTGATATAACACATCTAACCAATACTTAGTTTCGCTAGCTTCTTTTAAAGCAATACGTAATTTATGTATGAGATCTATATCGCTTTCTGCATAAAGAGATTCCTTTTGCAGAGCCCCAACAGCAGTACCAGAACGTTGTATTTGATCTGCCATATTATACTCATGTTGCTCTTTATTGAGAATTCGCTTAAGTTCTACAACTTTCACCGCCAACTCTAAGCACTTTTCTTCAAATATTGTGTACTTATTCTCCATTCTTCATTCTTCATTATTCATTCTTCATTCTTTCCCTCGCAGTCTAACCGCTCCATATATTTCGTTCAAACGTTCGATATGTTTCTCTATAGAATAAGCCTCACGAACTTGTTGTGCAATTTCTTGCGCTTTAGCTTTGCGTTCAGAGAGATGCTCAATTAGATCTTGTATTTTATTAGCACAATCTTCTGCATCTTCAGTCTTAAATAACGTAGCCCACTGTCCATCGCGCGTAACTTCCTTCATTACAACCCAGTCATTTACGATAGTTGGAAGCCCTGATGCTATAGCTTCTACCACTGCGATTCCAAAAGTATCATGCACTGTACTATATACAAAGCCATCCATCTGTTGTAGTAAACTATACACATTATTGCAATTGCCCAAGAAGTGCACATTATTTAGGTTGTTTTGACGGCAATATTCAACACATGTATCGTATAATGCAGCCTCTGATTCTCGTTTAGCTCCGGCAAAATAGAACTCAATCTTAATATTTCGTTCTTGTAATTCCTTCAATGCTTTGCAAACTACGATATGCGAACGCCCACTTCCAAAACTTCCCACCATACCCAATCGAGGGTGTACTGGGACACTCTCACTTCCCCTCTCACTCTCCTTTCCCCTCTCCATCTTCACCGCCACTTTACTAAAATCCACCCCATTATAAATCACATAGCCCTTATTGCCTACATCGTAGCGGCGTTCATAATCTTCACGCTCACATTGACTAACAAAGCATACTTTATCCGCCATTCGTATAGCCCACTTCCTACGCATACGATTAAAAACCTCCTCCCCCATATCAAACCCATGAAATGTAGTCACCAATTGTATCGGTTTATGGATTATACCAAATAACCGTCCCAAACGAAGTGCTAAACGTGCGTATATACAATCTATTGCCATTTGAGTATGCACCACATCTACTTCTTGCTCCGCAATAAAGCGACTCAATGAAAGAAGATATGTTATTAGCCGTCCTTTATGAAACGATAATTGGCGAATATCTACCCCACATCCGTAAAAGTCTTCATAGTACGCCCCACCCTTACGATGCAGGACAACCATATCAAATGGTGCAGCATCATGTTGTCGTGCCACATCAAGTAGCAATGACTCCATGCCACCACGATTAAGACTCCCAAGAATATAGACTACTTTCATTATCGCACTCCTTATTCACTATTCATTATTCCCTTTCACTTTCACTCTCACTACGTCTCTCCTATCATGCCATTCCGCGACCTTGCAGTTTAAACCAATTCCATACTATCCATGCTACCACCATCAGCATGCACCATAGCGAAAACCATCGCTTATGCCGAGGTTGCGTACACATCGTCACCCCGTATGCCGCAAAGATAAGTTCCACCACATACGCGGGCAAATGGAATCGGTCGGCATGCACAAAGGCGGACTGGATAATAATTGCCAGATAGGATATCAGGTACGCCCCCAATAGGACATGGTTCCTCCAGTTGGTAGCCGAATCTGTATTAAAAATCAATAGAACTAAAGCCATAATACAGAAGAACGATAGCACATTTTTTGCCACAAATCCCGCATGCTGCAGTCGGCTATTCTCTTGACCGGGACTTTCTACCATCGTTGGGAATGGAATAGTAAAAATCATGGGTGCAAATACCGCTCGCGTAGCATACTGCGCCAGTCCCTGTTTTTTACGTATCACTGTCATACGAGTTTCTTGGTTAGTCTCGCGTTCATTCCAATATCGCTCTATTTCGGATGCCACGCGTCCTCCCACAAAATATCCTGCACCCAATATCAATACGATTAGCATTACCCATCTACGACCCAAACTGGCTACCCGTCGGCTAGATAGCACCAATGCTAATGCAAAAGCAAAGCATACAGCTACGCCTAATACAGTACGGAAGGTAAATAAAGATAGCATAATCAGCAGCGTAGGCAGGATAGCCCAAAAGCGGAAATTGCGGGAGCGAAGGAGATTATCGGCACGTTCCAGGAAGAAGATAAGCAGGAACAGCATCTCGGTTTCCTTAAGGTGCTGACCGCAATAGATGATAAAGTGCGGCTCTAACATACAGAAGATCGCCGCCAATCGTCCTGCCGCTTCACCGAAGTTGCGTTTAGATAGCCGATACACCAATACGCACATAAAGGCACTAAGGATTGATTTAATCAGTCGCGCAATGATGATGCTATCGCCCGTCAAGTAATATATAAATCCCAAATACAACGGATATCCCGCATCCGACACTCCGCCACCCACCGCGAATTTATAATTCCAATACGAACCAAAATGTCCCTCTCGCAATGTTTGTGCCATCCATTTAGCTTCCTCTCCATACTCGAACGAATCCGCAGCACTAAACATAAATGGCCGACCTGTCATCTCATTGAAGAACCAATACAGGATAAATACCATAACGGCACGAAGCGCAAAGGCAGTCCAGAACACATTCTTTTCAAATGTCCGCTCGCGCAGCATACTCCACTTACGCGACAAACTGCTAATGCCAAAGAAGAACCCGCACACCCCAATAATACCAAATAGCCACCAATACCAATTCATAGCATAATTACTATGCATCACACTAACCACCAACAACGCCACAAAGTATGCCCCTACGGCATATTGGGCAAATTGCTTAGGGAAATGGGGTAAGCCGTAACCCTGAAAATTGGTATTTATTACGTTTCTATTCATATGGAGGGTTACTCGGTGAGTGGATGAGTGGATGAATGGGTGAGTGATAGGCGCTTGCTCCGCAACCCTGACAGTAGCGAAGCTACGACATCTACCTGATGTTCCAATGAAGTTAATTCGGTCTGATTAATATAGTTCAAATCGTATGCAATATCTAATTGAGCACTTACTTCCATTAATGAGCCATAGGAGATTTCCAAGAAATGTACTTGTTCTTTGGCAGAGAAGCGCCCGGACCCCTCTGCTATATTTGAGGGCACAGAAATAACTGCCCGTCGCAACTGATCACAAAGAGCATAATTTTCCGTTTTGGGAAATTTCTCTAATAACGCATATACCTGTTTCACTAAGTTTTTAGCTTCAATATAGGCATTTAAGTTCTTATATGTATATTTACTATCCATCATATTTTGCATTTACCGTCCCACCAACCATTCATCCTCTCATCCACTCATCCATTCATCCTCTCATCCACTTCATCACTATCGCATACAGCCATGTACTGACATTCATTATTCGGGCGCGACGAGCATAGGTGCGCCCCTGGTTAGCAATAACCAGCGGGAATACATGCCACCGACGTAGCCGACGCACATAATCGCGCCGCTCGGCAGGGAAAGTAGCAATCACCGAATGGATGATTCCTGCAGCCATCGAACTTTGCATTCGTCGCAACCATACGCATTTCGGATGTTGCTCCAACAGCCCACCCAATCGCTCCACGATGAGCATGCTATCCTCTATATTGCGGCGTTTCTTATCTAAATCAGCTCCCACTTTAGTGATACTACCCTCTCGCATCAAGTAGTCATATACCATCGTATCTGTACTAGCTACACGCTGCGCAGCCAGCAGCATCCGCGGCATCCAATCGGTGTCCTCGAAATGAAGGTTGGGAGTAAAGAGGATTTGTAATTGGTTATTGGTTATTGCTGATTTCTGAGTACTGACCTCTGAGTACTGAGCACTGACCTCTGAGCACTGATTACTGAATACTGAGTACTGACCACTGAGCAGGCTACGGCGGATAATGAACTGTACCGCATAGCAGGCATAGCCAAAGCGTGTATTCAGGAAATCCACTCCGGTAGTAACATCAGACGAATAATCCTCCAAGCGATACGGATTCGATTTATTAGGATTAAAGACCTCATATCTCTCATCCACTAATCCACTCATCCTCTCATCCTCTAATCCACTCACCACTCTAACATTCTGCCATTTAAATCGTAATACATCCAAGTTGTCGCGTTCCACTTGCGCCATTAGACCACCTAACACATTCGGTTCCCAATAGTCATCGCTATCCACAAAGCACACATAGTCGCCCTTAGCCGCCATGATACCGGTATTCCGCGCAGCAGAGAGACCGCCATTCGGCTGATGAATAACCTTGATATTAGCCCCCTTCCGGCTCCCCCCTGAGGGGTGAAGAGTTTGTGCATACTCATCACAGATAGCAGAGCAACCATCGGTAGAACCATCATCCACCAGGATAATCTCGTATTCCACAGGATCTAAGTCTTGTGTCAAAAGGCTCTCCACGCATTTGCGGAGGTAAGGCTCTACATTGTAGATCGGAACAATTATGGACAATTTTATTTGGCTCATTTCATTCGTTCGAGGACGTTGACTAATTGTTATAAGCGACTTTGCGCTTTTCAAGCCGCAAAGGTACAAAAAAAAAATGACTTATGCAAAGAAAAAGTCATTTTTTATGCAAAATAATAGATTTTTAATCTATTTTAAGGGGAGATGAGGTGTTTTTTGACGAGAACGAGAACGTTGACGAGGAGAGAAGGAGCACAACTCGCCTATTATATTCCGGACTCTTTGAGTCCCCCGATGAGATGGAACATCAAAATCGGAGAGGCATGGTGTCCCTCGAAAAAGCTCATCAGAGGTTTTTCGAAGAGGAGGAGCACAACTCGCCCGTTGATTAAATTTCTCCGGACTCTTTGAGTCCCCCGAAAGAGCTCGTAAGAGGTGTTTCGGAGAGGAGGAGCCCCTGTCGTCTGCTGATTTAACAGAGTGGTATCAGCCTTTACGAGCTGGGTGCTCCGACGACGTGGCAATCAACCTTTGCGAGGTTGTTGCTCCGACGTTGGCACAGTTTTTGCATCGTGTACAATGTCGGCGGGGGCGCCTACCGACAACAGTTTCCTATTATTAACTAATTAAAATTATTTGTTTTATGTTACCTATTATCAAAAGGAATGATTCCAATCGCGCAGTGAATTGGATCAACGAGTTTTTTAACGAAGGATGGCCGATGTTCCGTACTTTTAACGAGCCGGCGGTAAACATCCTGGAAGACAACGACCATTACCACATTGACATTGCTGCTCCCGGACGCAGCAAGGAGGATTTTCAGATCCACCTGAAAGACAGTCGTACGATGTACGTGACGCTGCAGCAAAAAGAGGAGCGGTCCTGCAAGGACAAGGACGAATGCAAAGTACTACAACGCGAGTTCGTGCTGAACCGCTTTGAAGAGACCATTGCTTTGCCGGACGATGTAGATACGGAGCGTATCTCGGCTAAGATGGAGAACGGAGTGCTGCATGTGACCCTGCCCAAGATGGATGAGCAGCAGCGACTAAAGAGCGCAAAGATGATTGCGATAGATTAAAAAACATCATCCCCGGAAGGCACAACCTTTCGGGGATGTTTTTTTTGATTCTGTTTGCGTTCCAAAATCGTATACCATCGGGGGAATGGAGGCAGACAAAAAGGGGCAGCCTATTAGCTGCCTCCTTCCCGTCTCGGTCGGCTTCGGCTTCCCGCCGGCCTTCCCTTTTCGAAGCCAAAAGTCACTTGGCTTCTCCATCCTCGTCGAGTTTCTTTTCGAGGTGGTTGCTTCCAATACGGAAGACAATCTTCAGCAGTCCCAATAGGAACTGCCACAATCCTTTTTTGTCTTTCATAGTTTTTAGTTTTTAGTTTATTAAATATCTCCCACAGATCTCGCAGACTTCGCAGAAATTATTTCTTATTAATTTATTGATCTTCTATTGCCTAATTGAGTAAACTCCCTTATCCAATATCAAATCCAACAAATAACCAGAGCTAACGCTCTTACAACGTTGGCACGTTGTTAATAAGAAAACCGCTGAAAAACTCCGCGTAATATATTTATAGCTCCAATAGGAGCCGGAAGGCATAGCCTTCGGTTAGTAT
>JAGHRV010000054.1 GCA_018066175.1 Candidatus Colicola equi
TATGGAACCAGACAGCCAACTATGCTTTGTGCGATACGATGTACTTTGGTGAATGGACAGAGGAAGGTCTCTTCACGCTTACTTGCGAAGCTCCGAAACCTGTTGAGACCAAGTACTATGCGAAGAACAACTGGAATGGCGCTGCTGCTGACGATTGGTCTTGGCTTGAGATGAGCGCAACAAACCAAGAGAACGTCTATATGTTGGACTCTGTAGTCTTTGGTGGCACAGGTGTGAACATCAACACCAAAACTGAAGACACCGATGCTTTGTGGTTTGCAGCAGATGCGATTACCGTGTTAGATGGTCTTGATGGTCTCCCCGGTCCCATTCCACCCGATCCAAGAAAACGTGACACCATCATTTATGCTCCTGCTCGCACAAATGCGCCTTTGGAAGCACCGCAACTGCAAGCCGGCGATACCATCAAACTGTTCTTCAACGCAGCAGATAGCACATTGAGCGCTGCCATCGTCGGTCGTCCTGCTCCTGCCGCTCGCAAAGAGTTTGTGTTTGTAGCCGGTGAGGCAGCAGAGGCTAATCCTGCCCTGTTTGCTATCACTTGGGGTAAGGACGGTTCTAACGAGACGGTTAAACTTGCGAACAAGGCAGACGATATTTATACGGCAGAAATTTTGGAGACCGTGGACAGCGTAGTCTTAGTACGTTGTGCATCAGATGCAACCGAGATTATCTGGGACGGTGAAGGTAAGAACGTATGGAATCAGACAGCTAACTATGAACTGTGCGATACGATGTACTTTGAGTCTTGGGTAGAAGAGACGAACTTGTTTACTATTACATGCGATACACCGAAACCTGTTGGCGAAAAATATTACATCACTGGTAATGCTGCATTAGTTGGTGAAGAGAAAGCATGGAGTGCTCAAGCTATTGAGATGACCGATGGCGCTTACACGTTCACCGCTCTTCCTGCTGGCGAATATGAAATGAAGATTACCAACGGTGCTTGGGAACCTGAAGGACAAAGCTGGGGCTCTGCTGCTCTGAGTGAAGAATGTTCTGCTGGTGTAGGCGACAAGGAGGGTAATATCCACTTCATCGTTGAAACACCTAACGACGTAAATGTTGCTATTGCTGAAGGCAAAGTGACCGTTATCGGTACATTCAAAGAGGAACCTGTTGGCACTGGTATCACCGTGAACGTAACCGTTCCCGTTGGAACGCCTGCTTGCTATTTCTATGGCGAAATGTCTGGCAATCTCTTCGCTGAAATGACGAAATTAGATGACACCCACTATACCATCACCTTCCCACACGCCACCTCCATTGGTTGGGGTTACTTGTTCGTTTGGGAGAATGGTAACTGGAACACCAAGAACGCTGATCCTGAAGGGGACATCACAGTTGAACCGGTAGAAGGCGTTATTGATATTGAAATTAAGGCGTGGGTTACCAATCCTGGCACAGAATACAAGTACACCACCTATACCGAATGGCAAGTTAAATTCGGTCCTGCTTGGGAATGGGTGGACATGACCAAACAAGAAGAAGGCGTATTCGCTGTAAATGCTGTTTGGGGCACAACTACAGGTATGAATATCGCCAGTGGTGAGAATCCTATCAAACAAGATTGGTACCCATTGGGTGATGCTGCTCTGACGGTTGAAGAAGATGTAGCTGAAGGTGACAACGTAGTTATCACACTTACTGTGGTTGATGACGAAACCGTTGCTCTCAATGTGGCTAAGGGCGAAGGTCCTACTCCTGCTGAAGAAGGATTTGGTATCATCGTAAATGGTACCGAGAAAATCAAAGGTCAGAAGAACGAAGCACAAGTTGAGTTCTTAGAGTACCTAATTGAGGCTAACCTCACCGCTGGGGCTACCTTCCAACTCTACGACTTCGCTAATGATGCTCCTTGGACTGAGGCTAACATCGACGAGGCTTCTACCAAGAACGTAACTATCAATGCCAACAACCTCTACGAAGTTGCTGCTGATGGTAAATACACCATCTATCTCAAGATGTTCGGTCTTGGAAACAACCAAGTTTACATCGCATTCACCAGTGATCCTACCGGTCTCATTGAGATTATGCGTAATACTAAGGATGGTAAGTTCATCATCAATGGTAAGATGATTATCCGTCGCAATGGTGCTCTCTACACCATACAAGGCGCACGTCTATAATTCATTTTACATAGATCATAGTAAGGGAGCGGTTTTCCGCTCCCTTATTATTTTAATAATGCACCGATACGCTACAATTATTCTTAAAAGTGACCATTTGTGGTTAATTATACCTAAAATATTTGCATATATGGGAATTTCTTTGTATCTTTGCGACGTCTAACAAAAAAATAATTATTTTATCATGAAAAAGACGTTTCTTTTAGTATTACTTGTATCGTTGGCAGCTGGACTTTTTGCAGCTGAACGTACGGTAGAAGATGCCGCTGCCATTGCAGCGCAGTTTACTAACAATCAACCATCCTTGCGTCAAGCCGGTGTAGCTCCTCGTACGGCTGCTGCTATGACGTTAGCGCATAAGTGCATGAAGAAAAACGGTACCGAACCTGCGTACTATGTTTTCAATCAAGGCAATGATGCCGGTTTCATTATCGTCAGTGGTGATGACCGCACCGAGGACGTACTCGTTTATGCCGAGCAAGGTTCGTTTGATCCTGAGAAAGTTAATCCTAACTTCCGTTTCTGGCTGAATCGTCTACAGGAAGAGATTTCTTTTGCCAATGACAGCAACGCCGTAGATAAAGTTTCTCCCCGCAAGGCCGTTAACGTTACTGCTATTGGTCCGCTATTGAAGAATGACAAGGGCCAAGAAATCACTTGGGACCAATTAACCCCATATAATGACCTTTGCCCTATCGATGAATATGACAACACGCGTTCCTATACCGGTTGCGTGGCTACTGCCATGGCTCAGATTTTGTATAAATGGCGCTACCCTGAGAAAGGTACAGGCTCCAAAACCTACACATGGGTGAATGCTAATAAGAAAAGCCAAAGAGAGACCCTAACAGTTAATTTTGGTGCTACTACCTACGATTGGGCGAATATGCTTCCATCTTATTATGGCAAGAGTGCCACTACGGCGCAAAAGAACGCTGTGGCTACCCTGATGTACCACCTCGGTGTTGCATGCGAAATGGAATATGGTGGAGACAAAGCGAATGGTAGCGGTGCCTACACCGACATGATAGGTGATGGTATTACGAAATACTTTGGCTATAAGGCAGACAAATTTATTACTACATATACTAAACGCGACTATGATTATTATTGCGGCGGATCAAGTTTTAGTCCCACCGAATACGAAGTAACTACAGACGAATTTGAGCAATACTTCAATGCAGACCTCGAGGCTGGTCGTCCCATCATAATGGGTGGCGAAGATAGTGAAGCTGGCGGACACGAATTCGTATGCGATGGGCGCGACACCAACGGATACTTCCATATCAACTGGGGTTGGGAAGGCGATGGTAACTGCTACTGCAAATTATCTGCCCTCACACCACAAGGCAGAGACTACAAAGACTACGACTTCTCCTCCGAAATAGATGCCATGATTGGTGTAGAACCTGCTCAACAAGAAGTTATTGCAGTAACCGGCGTTACGGTTGCTCCTACTTCTGCTACGCTCAAAATCAATGGCAAACAACAACTCACCGCCACCATCGCTCCGGCTAATGCCACCGATAAGGCTGTTACTTGGAAGAGCGACAACACATCCGTTGCTACCGTTTCGGAAAGCGGTCTCGTTAAAGGTATTGCTCAAGGTACGGCTACTATCACCGTTACTACACATGATGGCAGCAAAACAGCTACCGCTACCATCACCGTTACCAACGAGGTGGAACCGGCAAAGGACTTTACACTCGTGACATCCGCCTCGGACCTGTCCGCCGGAGATGAACTCATCATTGTTAGCACCTACCAAGAAACATCGTATGCCGCTACATCCGCGTTGACTGCTACCAAAAGCACCGGCTATCTCGGTCGCGAAGAAGTAACCATAACGAACAACACGATTACCCTACCCGATGGCTCTCCTGTTGCAATCTTTACCTTAGCAGGAAAGGCTGGAGAATGGGTTTTATCGCAAGAGAACGGAAATTTAGGAGCTACTGCTGCTAAAAAACTGGCTTGGAGTGATGGCACAACTAAATGGACTATCACTATCTCAAATGATTTGGCTACCATCGCAAGTACCAACGAAAGGTATGGTCGTATCCTGATGAACCAAAACAGTTCGCGTTTCTGCAATTACACTTCCGACACATCCGCCAGCATGCTGCTTCCGCAGATTTATGCTCGCAGCAGCACACCTACGGCTCTGCCCGAATGGAAGCAAGAAACAAAGATACAGAAGTTCATCCTTGATGGGCAACTCTTCATCATGCGTGATAATAAACTGTACAATGCGCAAGGACAATTACTGCGATAATATAGGATAGAGGCGATTGGGTTCGCCTCTATTCACTTTTTTATTCTATCATTATGAAAAAAACACTATTTATCCTCTCTCTCGCCTTTATTGGCATCGTATGTGCTTGGGCACAAGTCACCACTATTCCTGCTATCATTCCTCTGGGTCATGATGGCGAAGTAACCATTATCTTTAACCCCAACCAAGGCAATAAAGGCATGGTGGGTGCTACTAAATGTTATGCCCACATCGGTATATCCTACGATGGTAAGGACTGGCAAAAAACAGGCACCTGGCGCGATGGTAAGGATAAATACAAAATGACCCAAAACGCCGACGGCAATTGGGAACTCAAGATTAGTCCTAATCTATATACTTACTTTGATGTACCTACTACCACCCAAATCACCAAAATCTGCTTGGTCTTCAACGATGGCCCTGGCGGCTCAAAAGCTGGTAGAACCACTGCCGGTGGCGATATTTTCGTTTATTTTGGCGAAGCCCCCTGTGCCGATATATGGGAAGGTTTTACGCCGGCTACTGCTACATCCAAGGCCCGCCCTGCCGGTATCGTCAATGGTATATACTACGGTGCTGATGGCACTTCGGTAACGCTCTGCACCTACGCTGCCTCTAAGGCTGCAGCTGCCAAACATGTCTTCCTATTGGGCGACATGACCGATTGGAAGCTCGATAATAAGTACCAACTCTACCAAGATGGCAACTACTTCTGGATTAACGTTACCGGACTTACTCCCGGTAAAGAATACCGATTCCAATACGTAGTAGAACGTGCAGACGGCAAGCACGTACAGATATCCGATCTCTTCTCCGAAAAAGTCATTCATCCTGAAGACCAATACGAACCGCGCACGGTCGATCCAGCTCTAATCGAGTATCCTCACTGTGGCGCCGATGGCGGTTATGTAACGGTCATTCAAACCGGCAAAACACCTTATCCATGGTCTGATGCCACACTGAACTTCAAGCGGCCCAACAAAAACAACCTCGTCATCTACGAACTATGGATTTACGATTATACCACCAAGAAATCTCTTCCCGGACTAATCAAACGTCTCGATTACCTGCAAGGACTGGGCGTCAATGCCATTGAACTAATGCCCATTTGCGAGTTTGACGGTCAAATCAGTTGGGGATACAATCCCAACCATTACTTCGCTTTAGATAAAGCCTATGGCACACCTGAAATGCTCAAAGAATTTGTGGACGAATGCCATAAACGTGGCATGGCAGTTATCTTAGATATGGTCTTCAACCATGCCACCGGTCTTAATCCGATGCTCAAACTATATGTGAACAACGAAACCGAATTAAAATCTAATCCTTGGTGTGTTTACCCTGCTCCACATAGTGGCGGTGAAGGTTCTTTGGACTGGAATCACGATTTTGCTCCGGCACAAGATATGTTCTGCCGTGCCCTCCAATTCTGGTTAAAGGAATATAAAGTAGATGGCTTCCGTATGGACCTTAGCCATGGTTTCTATGGTTCATCAGGAACATCCACACTAAAAAGTAATATCGTACGAATGCAGAAGGCAATCCAGAATGTCAGTTCGGATGCTTATTTCATTCAAGAGTATTGGGGTTCGTCTCCTTCTGCCGGTGAGTTAATCAATTTAGGTATGCTATGCTGGACCGGAGAAACACTGAGTAACGCATATAGCCAATTAGCTATGGGATGGCTCAAAGATGGCGATGCTATCAATGATGCCAACAGAGACGGCTATGTGTCGTATGCCGAAAGTCATGATGAAGAACGCAATTATTATAAAGCCAAAACATGGGGAAACGGAAATATAGCAACAAACGAGACAGTACGCCTTAATCGCGTTCCTCTTACCATGGCATTTTGTATGCTTTTAAACGGTCCGCACATGCTTTATCAGTATGGCGAACTGGGATACGATTATTCTATCAACTCGGCTGCCGGCAATAATGAAATTAAGTCTGAAAACAGATGTTCTCCCAAGGTTAAACCCGAATCAATGGGCTGGTTATCTGCCGGATCAGCACGCATGAAGATTTACGACAAGGTGGCTCAAATCATTAAACTGCGTACACAATATTTGCCCTCCGTCTTTGAAGGCAATCCTACGGCCTCTAATTTAGGTCACGGCGTGGAAGTTCGCTCGGTTCAATGGGGATCCAACGTATTGGTTGTAGGTAACTTCTCGGCAAGTGCAGGCAATTCATACACCATTCCTGCCGGCACTTGGTATGATTATCTCAATAATAATCAAAAGATTACATCATCTAATCTTTCTCTCAGCCCCGGTGATTTGCGTATTCTTGTTGGCTCACCTGTCGTGACGGATATTGATGAGGTGAACATGGATATTACGCCGGCTCTTGCACCGACTAAGTTCATCCAAGATGGTCGCTTCCTCATCCTCCGCGACGGCGTCCTCTTTGATGCCCTTGGCCGCCCGCTATAAAAACGGTCTATACGCATAAAACACACGCGTTTTTATAACAAAATGGCTAATTAGCACCCCGCTAATTGGCCATTTTCTCTTAATTCAAAATTCAAAATTCTCTTTGCTCTCTTAATTCAAAATTCATAATTCATTAACCCTCTCTTTCCCGACGGTCGCCCGACGGTCACCCGACGGTCACCCGACGGTCGTGAGACGGTGGTACGACAATCAGCCGTCAGTCATCCGATGGTCAACCGACGGTCATGCATGACGTGCGTCTCCCCTGCATACCCCCTGCCCCCCCCTCCCTGCAATGTCCCCTATAGTGTCCTAGTAAACTATTCCACTACCCCAAAATAATTTCTGCGCTTTATATTTATAGTCCCCTATGGGACCTGAAGGCATCGCCTCCCTAAAATATACGATTTTTAAGAAAACACGTAATATTTTTCACTCTTCAGAATTTCAAAAATATACGATTTTTAAGATTGAGTTTACTTTCATTGGGAAAATGCCCAATTTTTTTGCATTTTTGCAATATTTGTAGTAATTTTGCAGCGTCCAAAGAATGGGCTCATGCCAAACCCAATCCCTACTACTTACAAAGTAAGTACAAGACAACTAAAAAATAGACATTGAAGACATTATAAAAGACATGGCAACATCAAACGAAATAGTAAAATCTGAAGTTCTCATGGTTACACCAGAGCAAGTGCAATCAATGATAAGAGAGATTCGTGGAGAACGTGTCATGTTAGATCGTGACCTTGCATTATTATATGGTGTTGAGACGCGAGAATTGATTCAAGCGGTCAAACGTAACATAGAAAGATTCCCTGAAGATTTCATGTTTCAGCTTAATAATCAAGAGTTTATAAAATGGAAATCACAATTTGTGACCTCCAATGCTGACAAAATGGGTTTACGTCGTGCTCCCTATGCCTTCACAGAAGAAGGGGTAGCGATGTTGTCTGGTTTATTAAGAAGTCCGATTGCGATTAAGGTAAATATCCAAATTATGCGTGCCTTTGTGTACATGAAGAATGCGATTTTGGCTATTAATCAAACAAGTTTGCGTCAAGAGAAATTAGAGTCAGAGGTAAAAGAGTTAAAATCTTATGTCGAAGACATCTTACGCGACCAAAACGATATAAATGATGAGGTTGGTGCGCAAATGGAAGCAATCAACCAATCCTTAATAGAGATGAATGTTCAAATAGAGTCATTATATAGCAGAACTAAGTCCGATTGCCGTCCAATAGGATATGAAGCAATCAAGAATGACTATAAAAAGTAATTAGGAATTTAAATACAAAAAAGATATGAAAACTATTAATTTTAATCAGTCTTTAAAAAATTTAGTTAACAACCTCAAAGGTTTGTTCATTCTTTCCCTCGCCCTCACCACCTTTGGCGTAGGCAATGTGTGGGGAGCATGGTCTGGTAGTGGACAAGGAACAAATGTCGGTGGGGTGTGGTATGCTTTGTATAGTGCAGATGAAGCTAATTTTTCTACCATCAGTGAAAAAGAATACACTCTTTCTGCACCAGGAGCGAATCTAACATATGATGCCAAATGTGTGCCTATTAAAGTGATTATTGAGTACTATGGTGGGCCCTTAAAAGTTGCTCAATATACCAATGGAAGTTGGAGTGGATCTCTTTTTGAAGAGCAGCCTCCAAAGAATTCTTATAAATCGTATGGACCGATTTCGTTATCTTCCTCGGCTAATAAGATTAAATTATACACAGAAACTGGAGCTACAGGTAAGAAGTATTTTAAAAACGTTAAAGTCACCATGGCTCAATACATTGAGAATCCAAGTTCCACAGCCGAAATGGTTTGGGGAGCTGGCAAAGTAGATGATGCTAATGTAACAAAATCCATTACCATCGCTTGGTGTAACGTTAAGGCGTTAACGTACACAGTTACAGGAACCGGGAAAGACCAAGTATCAGTAGTTATAGAGAACAACTCTGAGTATGGTAAATACAATACTGCTACTATAAAAGTTACCTACAACCGCAATGCAGCAAGTACGCTAGACGCAACATTGACGATTAAGAATGACTATAATAGTTACTCTAAGTCCATCAAATTGTCCGGTTCTACCACCAAATACGACCAATCTCTTTCATGGGTTAACGAGTCTTCGATTGAACCTAACATGATGGTAGGAGCGACACCGACAATTAAGGCAATCTCTGATCAAGGTCAAACAGTTACCTACACTTCGAGCAATTCGGACGTTTTATCAGTAGATGCTGATGGTAAATTAACTGCTAAATCCGTTGGTGAGGCTACTATCACCGCTTCTCAAGGGGGAAACTATAAGTACAATGCAGCCACTTCCATTTCTAAAACATTCCAAGTCAAGACAAAGGACACTCCTATTTTTACACCTAATTGGTCAAGTACCAATCTGAAAGTTGGTGACAAAGTAACTCTCGGCGTGCAATATGTTAGCGATGGATTGGATGGTAGTTTTAAGGCTAAAGATTATGATTCAAATATCTTAAAAGTTACTCGCGAAAGTAATACTATCACGATTGAAGCGCTCAATGAAGGTTCTTCTAATATAACCTTTGCACAAACCGAAACAGATGCAATATTTAGTGCGAGCAAGACTTATTCGTTTAACGTCTCCAAAATCGCCAACACTCTCGCAGCAGATGCAACGCATTCCATGAAGGTGGATGAAACTTGGAACGGTGTAATTAGTGGCAAAAATAGTGATGGTGAGATTACCATGACAACATCCGATGCCACTGTCGCTTATTACGATGTTACTAATAACAAGATTGTTGCACAAAATACTGGTAGTCAATTATTCACCAGCAAAGAAGTAACCATCACCATTTCACAAGCTGCCACCTATAAATATACAGCAGCGGAAAAAACCATTAAGGTGACGGTAGAGAAGCACGTTCCAATATTTACTTGGAGTAATGCAACCTTGTATCACAACCAAACTTATAACGATTTCTTCACTACCAATGGAACTAATGCCTTGACCGTTAAGTCTTCTTCTGATGACAACGTGGCTTACTTAGTAGATGGTTCTAATGCACAAAAACTCAATCTCAAAACATTAACAAAAGCCGCTTCCACAACCTTAACCGTAACTCAAGCCGAAAACTACTATTGGGCAGAGCATACAGAGAGTAAAACTATAACTCCAAGTTATGCCTCAGATCATGTGCCGTTTACCTTAAACCAAGACAAATATAATGTAATGCTTACAGGAGATTATGCCAAGGAACGGTCTTGGGATAGTGGCATCCGTTTAGCAAGTACTGATGCAAAATACGCATTTGATTGGGATGACAGATATGCTGTTATTAAATTTTCCGGAATTCCAGATAAATTATCTTGCTCATATTCTTGTTCCGATGCATCCTCTGATAGAGATTGGCGCGTTTATCAAAGTGCCGATGGCTCCAATTGGGGAAGTGCTATCATTAGCACAAACAAAGCTGGTTCGGCGAATAACATTCAATTAGCCCCCACAACACGTTACTTGAAATTTGTATATTCAGGAAACTTTGCAGGTTACTTCCAAAACATCACCGTTACCGAACTCAAGACTTTCTCAACGTCAACAAACGAAATTGACTTTGGTAACACCAATAAAAAAGATATGCCCTGTGATCCAAAAACCTTCACGTTCAACTATGCTAATGTAGGTCATAAAGTTACTTTATCTACTAACGATAATCATTTCTCTGTTTCTCCGACATCAATTACCAATATAGGCGGTGAGAAATATGGTTCACAAACCATTACTGTATCGTATAGAACAGACGAAGTACACTCTGCCACCAATGCTAAACTGATCATCAAGGATGAGTTGGGCAATTCCAAAGAGGTAACATTAAAAGGAACCACAACCAAGAAGGCACAAACACTTAAATGGGAAAAGCCCTACGATGTTACAGAACCTGCTATCCCAATTGGTAAGACCATAACCGGAGCTGCCACTTCCAGCTCTAATTTAGGTATCACCTACGAATCTTCTGATGAAGAAATAATTGAAATCGTAGAGGATGGCAAGGCCTTTAAAGCAGTTAAGGAAGGTTCAGCCACAATTACTGCCAAACAAGTTGGTACAGACGATTGGGAAGAAGCAAGTATCTCAAAAGTCTTTAAGACTACAAACAAGATTATCCAAGTTATTTCATGGAATCAAAACTTCACTCGTTTGTTAACCACTTCAAGTTCTCAACCATTAACAGCTGTTGTAAACCTTGAAGATGCCCAAACCGGAGTACAGACCTATAGTAAAGAGCGTTCGGATTTGATTACATATACAAGTCAAAACACCTCTGTTGTTTCTGTATATGGTTCTACACTTCATATCGTTGGCAAAGGAGAAACAACACTTACCGCCACCGTTCCCGGAGATGATTTATACGAAAGTGCGACTGTTACCATCCCTGTTACAGTTCGTGAGCCTTCTGCCGGATGTGAAGATGTTTTACTTGGTAATAATTTTGGAGCAGGTGAACATGAGTTCTTCCATTATAGTTTGACGGAAGATATGGAAAAAGTGGTTAAGATTGACCGCTCTACTCCTGCTATTCCGGGTGTGCTTAGTTTCCAGCATAAAGGTAAAAAATGGGGATTGAACTATAGCGGAGAAATTGCTATATATGAATCCACAAATAATGGATCAAGTTGGAATAAACTTGGTGCTATAACACCATCTGAAGGAACATATAACACCCAAACATACAATCTTAGCCGCAATGCAACTCATGTTAAGTTCTTCCGCGGAAAGAGTGCAACCGGTTATCATTACATCAAGAATGTAGATATTATTCCTGCACAGTTTATAGAATCCAATGCTGCCGACAATACGATTGACTTTGGAAATGTAACTGTCAACAGCGTGGAAGGAAGAACAGCAACCATCAGTTACGCTAATGTTAAAGACATGCTAACTATTACCAAATCAAGCAATGATCTTTCTTTGTCTTGCGGAGACATCATTGATTTAGATTGTGGTGCAACGGGAACAAATACAATTACCATTACATTCACCCCAACCGCTGTCGGTGATTTCAATGATGCAATACAATTCAACGACAAGAATAGCAAAAAGAACTATACCCTCAACGTTAAAGCAAAGGTAGTAAGAAGTACACAACACATCACTTGGGAGCCCACGCAAACCGAGTACAGAACAATTGACAAAATTGTATTGAATGCAACCGCATCTTCCAATAATCCTGTTAAGTATTATGTTAAGGAAGGTACAGATGTAGCAGATTTCGTAAACGATGTATTAACCATCAAAAAAGATGGTCAAATCACTATCCGTGCTTACGAGCCTGGCGATGCTATCTATGAAGCAGCCGTTGATGTAGATAAAACATTTACTATTCGTAAGACCAACTTGCATTTTGACCCGCTACCAACCGCCACAGCCATCACGTATCCTCAAACATTAAGTGAGTCAACTTTGACAGATGGTATTGTAAAAGATGAAGATGGCAATATCGTAGCTGGTACTATTGCATGGACGAATCCTACTGCCCAACTGAATGCAGGCGAGAACCAAACACAAGGCATCACCTTTACTCCAACCAACAATCCTGCATGGTATAATGCTTTATCTTCTACTACAACGGTTAGTGTACTTAAGGCAACATCAACCGCCACTCCAAGTGCAACTGATATAACCTATGGACAAAAAGTAAACGAATCCGAATTGACTAACGAGGGAACTTCGGGCACTTGGACCTGGACAGATACTCGCAAAAACGAGGTTCTGCCTGTTGGTACGCACGAAGGTCTCCAAGTTCATTTCACACCAAGCAACAATAACTATAACGAATTGAACGCTACCGTATCTCTCACCGTTACAAAGGCTGATGCACAACTCACTTGGACGACGGCTCCTGCTAACGTAGAGATTTCTGAGGCTGTTACCTATTTGGCTACATCCAACCATAGCGAATCGGCTATCACCTACTCCATCATTGCCGGTAGTGAATATGCTACCATTGATGCTACAACAGGTGTGCTCACTATGCTGAAAGCTGGAACAATTACCGTACAAGCAACACAAGAAACAACAACTAACTACAATGCCGCTACCATCAGCACTTCCACAACCATTAATGGACAATTTGAGAATATCTTCACCAATGCTGCCGGAGATAATAACTGGAACAATGCTGCCAACTGGGCATCGGGTGCTGTTCCTGATAAACTAAGCGATGTAGATGTAATCATCAATGGCGAGATAACCATCAATGAAACCATCATTGTAAATAGTCTCACTATCGAATCTGGAGCTAGTGTTAAAGTTGTTGTCGATGGTAACCTATCCGTTAATGGGGAATCTAAAGACCGCTTGACTTATGGTAATCTCCTTATCAAAAATGGTGGTGACGTTACCATTGCTGCTACCGGAGATGTTCGAGTTAATGACTTCGTTATCGAATCGTCTATCGGCACACAGGGTGTGAGCGAAAGTGGACAAATCACCAACGCCAACAAAGTGCTCTATGTCAATGGCGCATACATCGACATCAACCTCGATCCTACCGGCAAAGCCAATGATACACAATGGTACGGATTTACCGTTCCATTCCCTGTAGATATATACGATGGCGTGGCTCGCAAGGAAGGAGACACATTCCGTAAACTCACTTACGGCACGGACTATATGTTCGCCGAATACGACATGAACCAACGTCTCAACAGCGGTAAGGGATGGAAATATATCACCACCTTACAACTCCAACCCGGACGATTCTATTACATCACCTTCAATGGGGACTACAACACCTACTCATTCAAGGCTGCTACCAATACCATCACCACCTCTTATACCACCGACCTCACCACCAATGGTACAGGTGCTAATGCCAACTGGAATGCTGTAGGTAACTCGGCTCTCCGCCACGTCACCGCTTCCTATGGTACAACGGATGACGAGAAGTTCGTTCAGGTTTATCAGAATGGTTTAAGTCAATATATGACCGTACGCACCAATGACGCTACCTTCGTAGTGGGTTGTCCGTTCTTCGTTCAGGCTAAAACGAGCACCATTCTCCAACTGACCGACGCTACTGCCGATCATGCTAATAGCACCTACGCTCCTTTGCGTAAGGCCAGTCCTGCTAATCGCTCCATCAAGATGGTCATCGCTCCGGAGAACGGAGGCTATAGCGACCAGGTTTATATGAGAACAACCACCGACATTAAGTCCGAGTATATCATCGGTCGTGACTTGGCTAAAGCCGGTGTCGGCACCGCCACGGTACAAATGTGGATCAATGCTTATGGACAAAAACTGAGTGTGAATGAAACATCCATCAAGGGCGAAGAAGCCATCTTCCCATTAGGCATCTATGCTCCTAAGGCCGGCGGATATCGTCTCACTATCGACGAGACCACCACTCCAACCTATCTCATGGAGAATGGCATCGTAATATGGGACTTCGCCAACGGCAGCTACGTAGTAGATCTGTCTAAGGGCACTAACAACGACTATAGCATCGTTAGAACTGCTCCCAATACTCCGGGCGAAGCTACCAACATCTATTCCTCTGAACAAAACAACCAAAGCATCAATAAGGTTATCTTCCGCAATAAGATGTATATCATCAATAATGCACATACTTATGATGCACAAGGTCAAACAATCCGCTAATAATACGATTATGAAGAAATACTATTGCATACCCACAACATCCGTCATGGATTTATCTACCATCAGGACACTGATGATGGCCGGTTTGAGTGGAACAGTTGATCCAACAATCTCCGTTCCAGCCAGAAAGAATCCTCCTGTAGGTAAATTATATATCTAATCGGAAAAGAGTCCTTGCATTAGCAGAAGTGGTGGCAATCACCTCTTCTGCGGTGCAATGATAAATCTCACTAAGGACCGCAGCCACATAACTCATCCATTGACTCTCATTTCGCTCCCCACGATGAGGAACAGGGGCCATATATGGCGAGTCGGTTTCTAAAACAATACGGTCCAAAGGAATACTATTCAAGTGCTCACGCAACTTGCAATTCTTAAAGGTGATAATACCACCTATTCCTAAATACAAGCCCATCTGGACTAACTGCTGAGCCACTTCTTCACTTCCGCTCCAGCAATGCATCACACCACATACTCCCTTTCTATCCTTTGAAGGGGCGTATTCTTTTAATATGGCTAACGCATCTTCGGTAGCATCACGCACGTGAATCATCACCGGCAAGTCCAACTCTTCCGCCCATGCTAACTGACGTCTAAAAGCTTCGTGTTGAGCGTCTTTATAGGTTGTATCAAAATGGTAATCCAGCCCTATCTCACCTATGGCGATGTATTGAGTTGAGAGTTGAGCGTTAATCGTTGAGAGAAGGCGAGCATGAAGCATATTCAGTTGCTCCTCCCAATCCTCCTTGATATTCTGCGGATGCAGACCAATCGCCGGATATAAATACCCGGGATAACGGGCACAAACATTCCATACATCATCTACCGAAGAGGCATCTACTCCCGGCACTAAGATAGTCTCTACTCCACCTGCTCGCTGCTGCGCAATAAACGCATCTAAATCTTCGCGATAAGGCTCTTCATCCAAATGTGCATGTGTATCTATCATCGTCTGAATAATATACTACTGTCTCCGTAACTAAGGAATCTAAAGTCATGACCCAAGGCATAATCATAGATAGTATGCCAATCGCCTTTCACAAACGCACTCACCAAAAGCAACAACGTTGATTTAGGTTGGTGGAAATTAGTAATCAACTGATTTACCACATGGAACTCATACCCGGGCTTAATCATAATCTGTGTTTCAGCATGTAGTGCGTCTTGGTGCGTCTCATCCAGATAGTCCAATAGTCGCTGCATACTCTGCTGGGTAGTCATCGTATGCTCGCTTTCATAAGCAATGAACTGCGGCACGTGCATCTGCAAGGTCTCACCAATAAAATACAAACTCTCCAAAGTGCGCATACTGGTTGTACCTACTGCCACAATATGACCTACATTATCACGTATATCCTCTATCGCCTTGCGTGGCACAGCAATAATCTCGGTATGCATCGTATGTTGGTTAGCGTCCTCCGTCTTGACCGGCTGAAAAGTGCCAGCCCCCACGTGCAAGGTCACTTCGCTCATTCGTATTCCTCTGCTCCGCAAATCATCCAAGACGGCATCTGTGAAATGCAAGCCGGCAGTGGGAGCAGCCACCGAACCCTTGATTTTGGAATACACCGTCTGATAAGTCTTCTTATCACTCTCTTCCGTAGCCCGATTCAAATACGGAGGAATAGGCAACTCACCCATCGCATCCAGTATCTCGGCAAAGGATAGCGTCGGGTCATCCCATGTGAACCGCACCTCATGCGTATTGCCTGTAGTAGATAACCGCTCGGCATATAAGTTTAGCGTTGAGAGTTTAGCGTTGAGCGTTAAAGTTAACTTACCTTCTTTCCACTTCTTCAGATTACCAATCATGCACTTCCACGTGCAACCGGTCTGGCTACCTAACGATAATTGATAGTCATGCGGAGCAATCGGTTCTAAGCAAAACACCTCGATACGCGCTCCCGACGGCTTATGAAAAACCAACCGTGCCTGTATGACGCGCGTGTTATTATATACAAGTAACGAATGCGCAGGGATATAATCTCCTACATTATAAAAATGGTCCTCACTGACTTGACCATCTTTATACACCAATAACTTACTATGATCCCGCTCCTGCAACGGATATTTAGCAATCCGTTCATCCGGTAACGGATAATTAAAATCGTCTATCCTCAGTACTTCCATACTTCCTTCCCCCTATCTATATTTACTTTCTTCAGCATCGCCAAGAAGGCTGATGTAACTCTCATATCTCGATAGCGCAATACGTCCCTCTTCAACCGCCTTCACTACCGCACAGCCGGGTTCATTGAGATGTATGCAATTGCCATACTTGCACTCACGACCCACATGGAAAATCTCCCGGAAGTAATGACTAACCTCATACTTATCCATCTCTACCCCACCAAAACCTTTCACACCCGGAGTATCAATGAGCCAGCTGCGCTGGCCGTTGAGAGTGGAGAGTTTAGAGTTTAGAGTGGGCAGAAGATACATTTCCGAGAAGGTAGTTGTATGCATACCCTTGTCGTGGGAAGTAGATATAATGCCTGTTCGCGTCTTTTCTTCGCCGAACAGCGCATTCAATAGCGTTGACTTACCTACTCCCGAATTACCACTAAGCAACGTCATCTTGCCTTGCAACAGGCCGCAAACACGCTCTATATCCTTCGGTTCTTTCGTCGAAATAGCCATCGTAGTGTAGCCTAATGATTCATATAGTTTCTGCCACTCGGCTACCGTTTGTCGCTCTTGGTCGTTCATCAAGTCCATCTTGTTAATCACCACCACTACCGGCACACGATAAGCCTCAGCCGTTGCTAAGAAACGGTCAATGAAAGTGAGCGACGTAACAGGATGATTGACTGTCACCAAAAGCAATACTTGGTCCACATTAGCAGCCAATATATGCGCCTCCTTACTCAGATTAGTGGAACGACGGATGATATAATTGCGTCGCGGTTCAATCGCCTTAATCCAATTCGTGCCATCCCCCAACATATCCACCTCCACATTATCTCCGACAGCCACCGGATTGGTGGTACGAATACCGCGAATACGGAAATTGCCCTTCACATGGCACTCCCGTGTTTGGCCGTCCTCCATGAGCACAGCAAAACTGCTTCCCGTTGATTTAGTTACCAATCCTTTCATTTAGAATGATTCCGTTGCTGTAAAATAGAAACTGTACGAACTGCGGTCGCTCCAGCTCTTATCTATATTATTTCGTGCCACATCAAATCGCACATTCACATGCGTCTTGCTGATGGCCAATCGTAGTCCTACTCCATAGCCCACTTTGGGCGTTGTCCAATTCCAATAATCGGTGTTATACACATCTCCCACTCCTGCAAAAACAGCTCCGCGCAACAGGGTAAAAATAGGGAAACGTAATTCACCCTGCACCGCCCATAACACATTATCCCTAAACATATTTGTTCGTAATCCTCTCACTAAATCTTCCCCACCTAATGTCGGTAACATTTGGAATGGTATGGCCGCTGAATGCCCGTCAGACAGGGCAGCCATGGCACGCACTTGGTAGGCAAAAATAAGTGAACCCTGCGTGCGTTTGAAATCCGTCATCTCGCCTTGCGGCTGCCATAAAGTGACGTAGTGCCGGAAGTCTGCTTCTAACTTAACCAATCGGCAGTCGGCACCTAATTTAGGTTCATAATACGTACTATTCCATTTGAAGAACAACCCCTTAGTTGGGAACTGCGTATTATCTCGCGTATCATGCTGAGCCACCAGACCTATACCCCACATCATCGTCTGATTATCCCCCATGTATGTGGTGTCCTTACGATCCAGGTTATGCTTCTCCCATAATAAGTCCATCATGGGCCCTACCGACCAGTTCTGCGCCAAACGCACCATAGGCTGTAGGTTAACTGTCAGTCGTTTGGAATCGTACTTACGGCTGTCATGAATGGTATTTCCTCTGCCATAGTACACATCCGGGTAATCGCGGTACTGCACACTATATTGCAGCATCCACGGCGTAGTGCCCGGCATATACAATGTACCACTGCTGCGCAAGTACCATTGATGACGCAATGTATAAGCGCCCAGCACCAATAACACCGATGGTTTTTGCTCATCCTTGATGCGAAAACTGCTCTCCAGACCTAAACCGAATTGCCAGTCTGTCTCCGGCGAAAAACCGGGATAGACCATACCGATTACCGGCCAATTCAATATACCATCTATGGTCAGTTTGTCCTTGGCATGCATGGTTAAGCACACCAAGGACATCAGACCAAATACTATGTATTTATTAACCGACACTTATACGGTCATTATCTCTTTTTCTTTCTTTGCATATACCTCGTCAATGCGAGCTATGTACTTATCATGCAGTTTCTGCACTTCGGATTCAGCATCTTTCTCTGCATCCTCTGGAAGCCCTTCTTTAATCTGCTTTTTGAGTAACTCAATAGCATCACGGCGAGCATTACGAATGCTTACTTTGGCGTTCTCGGCCTCACCCTTACATTGCTTGGCCAATTCACGACGGCGCTCCTCCGTCAATGGAGGAATAATGAGACGAATGCACTCACCATTATTATTGGGTGCCAAGCCGATATTGGAGTTAATCAGCGCACGTTCAATAACAGAAAGCATATTCTTCTCCCACGGTTGGATCTGAATAGTACGAGCATCAGGAGTGGTAATCGTACTTACATTGGCGAGCGGTGTCATGGCACCATAATAATCCACTTTAACCGGATCTAAAATGCGAGCACTTGCCTTACCGGCACGGATATGTGCCAAAGCATCATCCAGGTACATGACAGCGGCCTCCATACTGTCGGAAGCATCGCCTTGAATTTTCTTAGGTTCAATCATGATCGTTATTAGTTTATAGGTAAATGTTATATGTTTTGCAGATTTAGGGCTTGACCAATGTGCCTATCTGTTCTCCGGCAATCACTTTTTCTAAATTGCCAACTGTATCCATATCAAATACATAAATAGGCATATTGTTTTCCTTACACATGCAGATGGCTGTGAGGTCCATTACTTTTAGACCTCTATTCAGCACCTCATCGTATGTAATCTCCGTGAACTTAGTAGCCGTCTTATCTTTCTCCGGATCAGCCGTATAGATACCATCTACGCGCGTGCCCTTCAACATCACGTCAGCCTCTATCTCAATGGCACGCAGAGCCGATGCCGTATCCGTTGTAAAATATGGATTACCTGTACCACCGGCCATAATTACCACATTGCCCTTCTCAAAAAGACGCAACGCCTTGGACTTGTTGTAATAATCGCCGATAGGCTCCATTCGTACGGATGTTAGCACGCGTACTTTCTGTCCTTTAGCCTCCAATGCAGATGACAAGGCTAACGAATTGATGACCGTTGCTAACATACCCATCTGGTCGCCTTTAACACGATCAAAGCCGGCACTTTCGCCACTTAATCCACGGAAGATATTTCCTCCGCCAATGACAATACCTACCTGTACGCCCTTATCGGCTAAGGCCTTGATTTGAGTGGCATATTGGTTGAGACGAACCGGGTCTATGCCATATCCCTGCTGGCCCATCAGACTCTCTCCGGAGAGTTTTAATAAGATTCTTTTATACATAGTTTTTTCTAGTTTTCTAGATTACTAGTTTACTAGTTTTCTAGGTTATACCACGAAGCATACATGGCGTAGTTGTTGGCTATCTTTTCGTTGATTTCAGCCGTTTGCTTAGGATCAGCCTTCTTGATAAACTTAGCCGGCACTCCTCCCCAAATCTCATAATCGCCAATCTGGGTATTCTTCAGCACCAACGCTCCGGCAGCAACAATAGCCCCCTTGCCTACATGTGCACCGTCCAGCAACGTAGCCCCCATGCCAATCAAAGCATAGTCATCTACATCAGCACCATGGATGGTGACGTTATGTCCTACTGACACATAATCACCTAACGTGATGGTAGATTTTTGATAAAGGGTATGCAACACCGAGCCATCCTGTATGTTACACTGCTTACCAACGATGATGGTGTTAACATCACCTCTTAATACGCTGTTGAACCATAAGGACGTGCCTTCGCCTATCGTCACATCCCCCACCACGGTGGCGTTATCCATCATGATAACACCTTCCGCGATACGAGGAGTCAGTATTTCGCCATTGCGATTGATTGTCTTAATCAGTGCCATCTTAACGTGCGATTCTTAACAAATTTCTTGCACTTAACGTGCGATTCTTAACAAATTTCTTGCACTTAACGTGCAGCGATAATTGCTTCAAATTTCTCAGCCACCAAAGCTGCGCCACCAATCAGACCACCGTCAATATCCGGGCAAGCAAATAACTCAGCAGCATTCTTATCATTGCAACTACCACCATACAAGATGGTGGTGTTATCTGCAACCTCTGCGTTGTAGTTCTTAGCCACCAACGAACGGATATAAGCATGAATCTCTTGAGCTTGAGCAGGAGTAGCGGTCAGACCGGTACCAATAGCCCAAACCGGTTCGTAAGCCAATGTGATATTTGCCCACTCTTCAGCCGTCAGATTGAAAACAGAGCCCTTCAATTGAGCCTCTACTACTTCGTTCTGCTTGCCGGCTTCACGCTCTTCCTTAACTTCACCGATACAGAAGATAACCTTCAAACCATTAGCCAACGCCAATTTAACCTTTTCGGCCAAGATAGCATAATCTTCGTGATAATACGCACGACGCTCCGAGTGACCTAAAATGCAGTATTCTGCACCGGTGGACTTCACCATCTCAGCACTAACTTCTCCGGTGTAAGCACCCTTCTCTTTGTCTGCGCAGTTCTCAGCAGCCACTTTGATAGCCGAACCTTTCAGCAATTCAGCAACCGTTGCCAAATGAATGAAAGGAGTGCCGATAACTACGGCGCATTGGGGGTTCTTGACATCATTCTTTAATTGATTGGCGAGTTCAACGCCTTCTTGCAGGGTCTTGTTCATTTTCCAGTTGCCTGCTACCATTTTTACTCTCATTTGTTCCTTAAATTATATTTGTTAATAATTGTTCCTTCTTCTATTTCTACGATACCGGGATTGGCACGAACAATAGTCTTGAGCGTCACCGGATCACAGGTGCAAATAGGATACTGCGCTTGGGTCTCTACCTTAAACGTCTCAATATCCAAACTGCTACTGCCTGTTACAGCATAAAAAACACGACCATCCATCTGCGTTTGATCATACAAGGCATTCAGTTTATCCATCTGCTGACGATCTGCCTTATTCAAATCATACATCACAGCCAGCACAACCGGTTGTTCACTCTCTAAAATATCATAGGTGATATCGTCGTAGTTCTCATCCAATATCTCAAAATCATGAATAGGAGGTTCATAACCTTTCTTAATCAGTGTACTGTTTTGACGCACAAAGGTCCATGCCGAATCGCCACGAGGGTAGTTCTCCAAAGTGAACTCTTGCTCTACTCCATCTTTGGCATACACAAAAGTTATCTCATATTGGTCCGCCTCAGCATCCTCCGGATACTCCATCAACGATGGAATAAAGTTGCCGACTTTATAGGGACGGAAATCCCAGATTGGCAGATGATGCAAGTTATATGCCATGAAACAGCCCACTATGATGGCAGCCACGGCAGCTATTACTCCTTCCATCCATTCACGCCAAGTGGCAGGAATAGCCTTGCGGCAAAGCAATAACAGCACCACTAACGTCAGCAACACAATATTCTTCCAGAAAGTTTGCCAATTAGTCAATACCAATGCATCACCAAAACAACCGCAATCGGACACCGGATTAACCAACGCGATATACAACGTCAATGGTGTCATCACCAAATAAAAGGCCAAACTGAGCCATGAGGTCCACTGCGTCTTGACATTGAGCAACATGCAGAAGCCTAAAATAAACTCCACAGCAATCAAAATAATAGCCGCAGCCCCGGCCAAAGGCAGCAAATCAGTGAACCAACCTCCAAAGGCCTTCAAATAGTCCTCAATCTTATACGTCGTTCCTAATGGGTCCACCGCTTTAACGATGCCTGAGAACAAGAACGTCAAGGCCAATAGCGTGCGAGCTATTGAACCAACTATATGTTTAAGCTTTTCCATTTTTCTCCATTAATTGAATTAAATAGAACACGGCATAATTGAGCATATCAAAGTAATTGCCATCACATCCTTCGGAGATAAGGGTCTGGTGGTCGTGCGAAGCAATGGACTTATTGCGATTGATCTTAGTCAGGATAATATCCGTCAGACTACTGCCAAACATATCACGCCAAGCCTCACCATAATCATGATTCTTCTTTAACATCAAGTCTTTAGCCTCTTGAATATACTCATCGTATAACTGCGTAGCCCGTTCTGCAGACATGTCAATATCATCCGAATAGCCTTGACGCAATTGAATCAAACCAATTACTGAGTAATTAATAATAGCCATCAACTCGCCTTCTATACTATCTCCCACCAGATTAACACCGGTAGTCTCTATTTCGCGAATACGTTTCGCCTTGATAAAGAGTTGATCATTAACGGTTTGCACGCGCATAATGCGCCACGAAGGACCATAATCCTTCATTTTTAGTACATATACCCGTCGGCAACGGGATATGACCTCATCATATTCTTCGTTTGTTTTCATCATAATCTAATACATTCTTCTAATTCGTCCAACGTCACTTGATTTTGCTCGCCTGTGGTCATATTCTTGAGCATCATTGTACCATTGGCCATTTCATCGCCTCCTACAATGGCTACCCAAGGTATCTGCTTGGCATCAGCATAGCCCATCTGCTTCTTCATCTTAGCCGGCTCAGGATACACCTCCACGCGGATATTATGCTGACGTAACGCACGAGCCTTGGCCTCGGAATAACGAATCTCTGCTTCGCCAAAGGCAGCAAACAGCACTTGCGTCTGCTCTAACATACTGGTTGGATATAAGTTCAACTCGCATAAGCAGTCATAAATACGATCGGCTCCAAACGATATACCTACGCCACTCACACCCGGCAGACCAAAGATACCGGTTAAGTTATCATAGCGGCCACCGCCGGTAATAGACCCCATCTGTACATCCAAAGCCTTCACTTCAAAGATGGCGCCGGTGTAGTAATTCAAACCACGAGCTAAAGTCAAGTCTAACTCAACCGGCAAAGCCACCTGCAGATCCTTGACCATAGTCAATATCTGCTGCGTTTCTTCTACACCCAAACGACCGGCTTCACTGCTTGAGAGTAATTGCTCCATTTGATGCAACTTATCTTCGTTGCTGCCGGTTAATGCCAGAATCGGTTGCAGTTTAGCCACAGCCTCGTCACTCAGTCCGCGCTCTTTCAACTCCTCATTCACTTTCTCCAACCCAATCTTATCCAGTTTATCAATGGCTACCGTAATGTCCATCATCTTATCCGGTGCACCTATCACTTCGGCTATGCCGGCTAATATCTTGCGATTATTAAGATGCAGACACACACGCATACCAAAACGGCAATACACTTCCTCCACGATTTGAATCAATTCGACTTCACTCAACAGTGATTCCGAACCAATCACATCTACGTCACATTGATAAAACTCTCTATATCTGCCCTTCTGCGGACGATCGGCACGCCAAACCGGTTGGATTTGGAAACGGCGGAAGGGGAATTGTAATTCGTCCTTATGTTGCACTACAAATCGCGCAAAAGGCACCGTTAAATCATAACGTAAACCCTTTTCCGGAGCCTCATTGGCTTTCTCACCACTATTCTGAATACGGAAAAGTAACTTATCCCCTTCTTCTCCATACTTACCCATCAACGTGGACATCAACTCCATCGCCGGAGTCTCAATCTGCTGATAGCCATACAATTTAAACACCGAACGAATCGTGTCAAAGATATAATTTCTACGGGCCATCTCCAACGAATTGAAGTCCCGCGTTCCCTTAGGTATATTTGGTTTTTGCATCATAATTCTAAACTTTCAACTTTAAACGCTCGATAATCCTATCGGTTGCTCCCAACTCACTTTCCACATACTCTTTAGCAGCTTGCCCCATACGTACACGGCAATCAATAGCCTCGTCCATACGCTGCTTAAACTCCGCATAGTTTTTCACGCTATAGGATGCCCCTGCTGCAATCAGCCCCTTAGCCTCACGGAACTTTTGGAACTTAGGGCCAAACAACACAGGAATACCATAAACAGCAGCCTCTAAAGTATTATGAATACCATCCCCAAAACCGCCACCGATATAAGCCACATCTGCATACTTATAGATGCTACTCAACATGCCCATCGTATCTAACAGCAACGTACGCGTATGGCCTACATTCTCTAATGTAGCACGTGTATAGCGCACAAGGTTCCCTTGCCACAACTCAAAAATAGTATGCAAATGCTCTTCATGAATCTCATGAGGCACTAAAATCAACTTCACATCCTCGCGCTCCGATACATATCGAGACAGCATCTGTTCATCCTGCGGCCATGTACTACCGGCTACGATAATTTTATATGGTTGCGGATTCAACTCCAACAAAGAATGACTATCGCGGAATACTTGTGCCAATTCTATATCCTTACTCTGCTTAGCAATGGCCACAACTCGATCAAAACGAGTATCTCCTGCAACTTCTACATTCGTTACTCCATATTGATTCAATAATTTCTGCGAAGCCTCGTCTTGCACAAACATCACCTCAAAACAACGCAATAAACTTCTATACCAATACCCCCAAGGCTTAAAGAAAATCTGACTCTTACGGAAAATAGCCGCAATCACATAGGAGCGTATATTGCGCTTCATCAATTCCTTCATATATGCCGGCCAGAACTCATATTTGGCAAAAATAGCCATTTCGGGTTTGACCAAGTCCAAGAACCGCTTGGCATTCCTACGAGTAGCAAAGGGCAAATATGCCACTTTATCTGCCAGCGCATAGTTCTTTCGCATCTCATAACCGGACGGAGAGAAGAATGTCAATAAGATTTTATAACTATTGGCATTCTTGGACTCTTTTAGTTTTTCAATAATCGGTCGTGCCTGCTCAAACTCCCCTACCGAAGCCGCATGAAACCATAGCCATTTAGCTTGGGCTCCATCACCTTCACGAATAGATTGCAGTTCAGACCATACGGCCTTTTGCCCCTTAACTAACTTCTGCGCTTTCTTATGTCCAAATAGGGCAACTAAACGAACTATCCAAAAATATAGATGCATAATTTTGTATATTTACAATTTCGCGTGCAAAATTACTAAAAAAATATGAGATTTGCAATTTTTTATCAAGAATTTTGCATATTTCAATATTTTTTTGTACCTTTGCAGCGAATTAGCGAAATTATTAGTATCTTAAGCACAATAAACATGCGATTTATTGGAATAATACCGGCACGATATGCATCTACTCGTTTCCCTGGCAAACCTCTGGTAGATATATGTGGTAAAACCATGATTCAACGGGTGTATGAGCAGGCAAAAAAAGCGCTTGACATCGTTGTTGTAGCTACGGACGACCAACGCATATATGACACCGTCAAAACCTTCGGTGGAGAAGTAGTTATGACTCGTGCTGATCATAAATGTGGTACGGATCGATGCTTGGAAGCATACCAAAAAGTGAAAGCCCAATTAGCGTTATCTGACCAAGAGACTGTGATTATCAACATACAAGGTGATGAACCATTTATTCAACCTAGTCAGATTGATGCTATCAAGAGTTGTTTCCCCACCGAAATTGCCACGTTGGTAAAACCCTATACCACCGAGGATAGCATAGAAGATTTAGAGAACCCCAATACCCCCAAGGTAGTATTCTCTGCCGTGGATCATCACGCTGTTCTCTTCTCGCGCAGCGTCATTCCTTATTTAAGAAATATAGACAAAAAAGATTGGTTAGCACAAGGCAAACATTACCGCCATATCGGCATGTATGCCTATCGTGCAGACATCCTATCTCAAATAACCCAACTGCCGCAGTCCGACATGGAAAAAGCAGAAAGTTTAGAGCAATTACGTTGGTTGGAGAATGGATACCAAATCAAAGTAGCCGTTTGTGAGACCTATTCAATGGGAATAGATACTCCAGCAGATCTTGAACAAGCAATTCAATATTTAAAAGACAAAATTTAGTAATATTAACCTTTTAAAAAAATCAATTATGAAGGAAAACACCCCGACGCCCCATAATGGGGCCAAGTATGGCGAAATTGCCAAGACAGTTATTATGGCAGGTGACCCATTACGCGCAAAACTGATGGCAGAACGCTTCTTAACCGATGCCAAACTCGTTAATAACGTTCGTGGAATGATGGCCTTTACGGGCAAATACAATGGTAAAGAAGTGACTGTTATGGGTCATGGCATGGGTATCCCATCCATCGCTATCTACACATACGAATTATACAATTTCTACGACGTAGAAACCATCATCCGTGTAGGTAGTTGCGGTAGCCGCCAAATGTATGTTAACCTGGGTGACATCGTGATTGCACAAGGTGCATGCACCGATAGCAACTATGGTGATCAGTTCCAATTACCGGGACATTATTCCTGCATCGCCAACTTTGACCTATGCCGTCGCGCTGTAGATGCTTGCGAGAAATTAGGATATAAATACCACGTCGGAAATGTATTCTCCGCAGATGTATTCTATAGCGAGGATCCTCGCAAACAAAACTGGACAAAAATGGGTGTATTAGCGGACGAGATGGAAGCCCCTGCTCTCTATATGAATGCCGCTCGCGCCAACAAGAAAGCCCTTGTTATTTGCACCGTTAGTGACCATATCCTGACCGGTGAAGCTACCACTGCCGAGGAACGTCAAAATACATTCACCAAAATGATGGATGTAGCTTTTAGCCTCGTATAAACAATTTAACAAATAGTGAATAAACGGTTAATCATTGTCGCTACAATCCTGTTAATGTCGGCAGGATTAGTAGCGCAGACATGGGAAGAGGCGTGGGCCGGCACCCAACCAACCGGGACGCAATATAATGCGGCTCCTGCTGTGCAATACGTTGCCCCTGCTCAACCTCAACAAACCACCACTTCCAACAACGACAACAAAGGGCGTCTTTTAGGAATTAGTGGAGGTTTGACGGTGCATGGCGGATATGCTTTTGCTAAAAACACCAGCACCATGTATCATAATCCCACCCTTAGCACAAGTGGAAAAGATGACGGAATGTCGCTCGGAGCAAGTGCCTCCGTGCGAATTCATCTCATCTCGCATCTACACGTTGGAGCAGAAGCCGGAGTGAGCGTCATCCCTCTATCAAAGGATGGCAGTCGAGTAACCACGGCCTGGGGAGGTGCTTTCTGTGATTTCTATTGGAACGTGAAGAAAGTGCAACTATTAGCCGGTGCAATGCTGGGCGGAGGAAACATAGGACGTTTATACGTTTCGGATGGTGTAGAAAAAGAAGGAACCACCTATAGTACCACCACGTACGTACGCACGCCATGCTTCCTTTTAGACCCATATATTGGTGTGGAGATTCCTGTCGCCAGACGCGTTGCCATACTCGTCAAACTGGACTACATGCTACCCTTCGGAAAGAAGAGCGAAGGTCTAAGCAAGACAAAAGAAGTTATTAAATGGAGCAACTTCCTGGAGCCAAGTGGTCCCAGACTGCATATAGGTGTGATGTTTGGAAATCATTAGCGGCGCTGACGAACGGCTTCGTAAAGCATGATGCCCGCTGCTACACTAACATTTAAACTTTCAATTGTACCGATTAGGGGAATACGAACCTGATCGGTACATTGTTTTAGATTAGCCTCATATATACCCTTATCTTCGCTACCCATCACGATAGCTAACGGAGAACGCATGTCGGTCTGTGTGTAATCATGCGTAGCATGCTCGGTAGCAGCCACGATGTTCAATCCCGACTCGCGCATGAACTGTAACGCATTCTGCATATTATCCACCTTGCAGACTGGCAATGAATGTAATGCTCCTGCCGAGGTCTTAACGGCATCACCATTAATCGCCACTGCTCCATGCGTACCAATCACCAATGCCTGCGCTCCGGCACAAACACATGTACGGGCTATGGCACCAAAATTACGCACATCCGTCACATTATCCAATACCATAATCAACGGAGTCTGACCCGATTCAAAGAGAGTAGGAATCAAATCCTCTATGCGATAAAACTCAATGGGAGATAAAAAAGCAATCACACCTTGGTGGTTCTTATCTGTAAATTGATTGAGTTTTTCTACAGGAACACGCTGTACATTAGCCATTAACTGACCATCTGTTGTGGTGAGTTTAGCCAGCAATTCCCGTGCTATGGTCGAAGACATATCGCGACGCAAGAGCACTTTATCTAATGTCTTACCAGCATCTAATGCTTCAATTACCGCACGAATACCAAAAATCATCTCTTTTTCTTTAGGACGACGCGTAGCATAGTCCTTATGTTCAGTCCGTGGTTTGCTTCTAAAGGATTGAGAAGAATTAGTATAATACATAGTCTTTATTTATGCAAATAAGTTAGATTCCAGTTCCAAAAGCGAGTGGATTCTATTTTGGGCACCAAACACAATAACCCAGCAGTAGTCACTACACCAATAATAGAACCACCAAATATATCTTCTAAAAAGTGCTGACTTAGATAGATTCGAGAATACGCACCCAATACCGCTAAAACAAAGAATACAAGGCTAATCCACCACATATAACATTTGCATCGCGGTTGATTATCACGCATCGCCAACCTATCAATTACGAGAATGGTCAATGTCATCATTAATACAAAAAAAGTAATCGTATGCCCACTCGGAAATGAATAAAAGCGGCTCAACTCCACCCCATCTACAAAAGGCAATTGGATATCAGGACAATGTAACTCAAAGAATCGATAGGGTCGATCCGTATCTGCCCAATACTTAATACCTTGACCTATCAAGCCACTCAACAGCACATCTATCAGCAAGAAAGATGCCCAACCGGACTTATAAAACAATAAGCCCGCTACAATCACGTATGGCACCCATTCCCCTACATACGTATAGTAACGGAAGAAGAAATCGCCACAAGTCGTATGGCACTGGTTGAACCATAAATGGGTCTGCACTTTGTCATAAGTCAACAACACATACCCCACCACCAAGGCGAGTATGAGACTCATAATCAAAAAAGGCAAACTATAACGAATCCACTTATTCATGCACCTTTTGACCTAATACGGAAAAGATTTGTCCACCGCGCACCACATATAATCGTCCATTGATATACATTTTCTTGGGCATGGCTATTCCGGTAACATTATCCAACGCCGACGCAACCTCAAAAACGGCAGTATAAACCTGACTACCAGAATTAGTAACCGTAACAATTATTGGATTATCCTTCCCCTTTTTCTCTGTCTTATTCTCCATCCATTTCCATTCTACAAACTGATACCCATCATCCGGCACAGCCGTCAGTTCCACCTCGGATCCATAATCATACTTACCGGCACCAATTACAACACCACCTTTATCCCCTTCAACCGCAGTCTTAATCTCATATTGATTAATGGTATATGTATAGGACAGAACCGTATCTTGTGTTAAGGTCAATTCGTATGTCATCGTTTTATGACCATCACTCCAACCATCAAACTTATATCCGGTTACAGTGCCGGCTTTTAGGGTAATCTTAGTATCCATGTCAAACGATTTAACCTCACCACTGGCTACATTCTCACCATTGATTTTCAATTGTCCCTGTGTATAGTTAACCATCACCATGGCTTGTTTAGCTCCGTCTTCCGCAAAATATGCCTCCAATAGCAAGTCCTCTGTCACTTTTATCTTGCGTGGATTATCCTTATTGCCATCCGACCACATCGTGAAATGATGCCCTGGATCTGCCGTAGCCGTGATAGTGACCTCCTCATTGTAAGCATAATCGCCACTACCGCTTGCCGTTCCTTTAGCTCCGGGAGCAACCACAACTTCTAAGTGATAAACCTTCTCCTTTGTTCCTAATGTTACCGGCACTTCATTACTTACCCAACCTCCGGCAGCCGTAATTCGATAGTATAGTTTGGCACCGGGTTGTACAGGAAGATGAAGACCTGTTTGAGCACCTTGCGCTATAGTTTGTGGATAACCTGTTACATAAGTCAGTTTTTCCTGCGCATAGTCCTCAATGATGTATAACTCCTGCATACAAGCACGCTTGGTCGTAGATCCACCCACCGACAAAATCTTGACATTGGTGGTGTTCTTTGGCAAAGTATAGACATAGATTTGCTCGTCGCGGCGGATATCCGTGATACTGGTGTCTGCCTTAGTATGACCATTCAGGAAAATATCCAATTGGGCCGATGTAGCCGTAGCATATTGACTGGCGCGGAACACCAGTTGCGAAGGTTTGTTTAGAGTCAAATCATGAAGTTCCAACCAAGCATCAGTAGCACCACTACCCATCAGAATCGAACTCTTGCCTTGAGATTGCATTTTCTCACTAGCATAGCCGTGCGGATCGTTGTTAAGGATGTTTTTAGTCAGTGCCGGGAATTTAATAATTGTATCACCATTTACTCCTATCTCACGTTTGGTATACACATCAATCTTGTACTCTCCTGCATAAAAATCATTCCAACTTGCCATGAAATAATCGCTGCATACATCTTGAGCAGGATACGCCTCAAACAGATTATTCTCCTTCTGGGGGGTATATGACGGATCTTGCGTACACTGCAACTTACCAAAATCTACTGCCATTCCTTTCTTCTCTCCCCAGATATATTCGACTAATTCAGGATAATCGATATATGGATTACGGTTGTGTTGTATGGACGAAATTTGGTCTGCGCGGTTTAACTCCTTTTGACTAACAGGATCTAAACGATGCCATTTAAGAAGAACCTCTATTAACCACGGTTTGAACTCTAAATACGAAGTATTATCCAAATACTCCTTGGCCACATCTGCCCAAACGCGGTCTTCGTAAGCAGTGGCGATGTAGAAATATGCTCGAGCAAAATCACCTTTGTAACAATCGGCCGGTTCAAAGCAGCACCATCCGTACTTAGACGAAGTAGCTTTGTCCATACGGAAGACACCATTGTCAAACTTATCGCCTTTTTGCACTTCTCCCGGAGGGAAATTGCTCTTATTGCCATTAGCCTGCTTATCGGAAGGATTCAGGTGATAGAGATCGCAATAAGCAGCATCTTTATTAAACTCAGATTCTTTTGCGGATGCGCCCCACCATGATTTTGGGAAACAGTGCTCAATCTCCACGTTACTTGCCGATTCTCCACGCTTATTAGTGAAGGAGCGACGTGTATTGGAATACATATCCCAAATGGAACCATCCGGACGACGGTCGGTTACAGGAAAAGCTTGCCATGTACCATACGTCTCCAAATCTCCTGGACGGCATATAGTGTCTCCTTTGTGATACAATACACCCCAAACAACAGTATCTTTCTTAGCAATTTGAGTGGAAGTATGATACTCATTCGAACCATAACGATAACGCTCTCCTCCTTTAACAGTCTCAGACAATGCCGTCTTAAGAGCAGCGTCTTTTTTACCATTACAAGCCTTGTAATAATCCGTAGGAATGGCCTCAGCCCACATCATAAGCGACATGGACAATAAGGTTAAAAGAATTAAATGTTTTTTCATAGTAGTATAAATTATGTTATTTCTTAGATAGTGCAAGTAATAAATTCAATGCCACATACCATAGTACAACAGCAGCTCCTGCAAAAAGTGCAAACTCAAGATGGTCGTAGTGAATGGCTTTTAATATACATACCAACACCAATACAACCACACCTATCATAAAAATGAATTTATCCCAATTATCCTTCCAACTAAAATTGTGGAATTTAAGACTAAAGAAAGGAATCTCGGCCAATAGCAGATAGCAACTCAAGAAACTCAATGCCACCAGTACCCACGGCATCCAAGCAGCAGTCATCATCTGGTAAGGCATACAACAAAGCGATGCCCAAAAAATAGCATTCGCAGGAGTTGCCAAACCAATAAAAGAAGATGTTTGGCGTTCATCCAAATTAAACTTACCTAAGCGCAATGCAGAGAAAGCAGCCATAATTAGGACAATTAAACTCCACCAACCAATTAACGGACGAAGATAACAACTTAATACCATAGCCGGAGCTAAACCAAAGGTGATATCATCTGCTAATGAGTCCAGTTCAACACCCATTTTATTGCCTATCCCTAAGGCACGAGCGGTCATGCCATCAAAGAAATCAAAGAAGGCTCCTAATAAAATAAGACCAAATGCCCATACATAGGCCTCTTGTGTAGCCATTAAAGTTGCTACTGCTCCACATAACAAATTACTGCATGTGAAAAAATCAGGAATAATGCGTTTGGCGTTCATAATTATTATAATTTTTTATATACAAAATAAGTAACTATAAAAGTAGTAATGCTACATGCATTGGCTATCCAAAAGAACATATTGTAGCCCCACGATAATTCAATTTTTCCTGCCACAAACCCGGGTATCATCATACTTAATGCCATAAAGGCAGTACAAATAGCATAATGAGCAGTCTTGTATTTTCCTTCCGACACATGTATCATATACATCATGTAGGCCGTAAATCCATAACCATAGCCCAACTGCTCAAAACCAATAGCTGAACCTATCAACCAAAGCGACGTGGGTTGATAGTAACTTAGGAATACATAGACAAAACTCGGTAAGGTTAGCGCCAATGCCATTCCCCAAATAGAACGTTTAAGTCCTTTACGCGCAATCACCAGACCTCCCACTATACCTCCGGCTAACAAACAAATCACACCTATGGTTCCATACAAGAGCCCATAAATATGCGTACTCATGCCTAATCCACCACCAAAAATTTGTCCGTTGATTACATTCGTCTGCCTTACATCCACCAAGAAAGCGGGACATAACTTAACCAAAAAGCCTTCACTCAAACGATATAATAGCATAAAGCAGATAGCCAACACTATACCGGGCTTGGTAAAGAAAGAGACAAACGAATTGCCTAATTCCTTCCAACTGGCTGATTTATTAATATCAGACGTAGAAACATCTTCACATTTAGGCAAAACAAAATAGTGATAAATCCCGAACATAAAGAGAATTATCGCCGTGATAGCAATCGTTACTTGCCATGATAAAGGAATGTCACCTGTTTGATTTTCTATTGTACCGGCAATATAAACTAATATACCTTGAGAAAATACACTGGCTATGCGATAAAAAGTCGATCGTATGCCAACAAATGCAGCTTGACTGGTTTGACTATGGGCAAGCAGATAAAAACCATCCGCAGCTATATCATGAGTGGCCGAAGCAAAAGCCGACAAGATGAACAACACAAGGGTAAACTTGAACATCTCTATCGAAGTACCCTTTGTCGCTATCAAGGCAGCATCAGGATGAGGCAGGGTTATCACTAATAGCACACACAGTGCAGCCATTATGATTTGCGTCGTAATAATCCACCAACGTTTGGTTCGAAGCACCTCCACAAACGGACTCCATAAGAACTTTAGAAACCACGGGAAATAAAGTAGCGTAGTAAAGAATGACAAATCGTCATTAGGCACACCCATCTTAGCAAACAAAAGAACGGATATGCTATTCACTAAAAAGTACGGAATACCTTCTAGAAAATATAGCGTGGGGACCCACAACCAAGGGGTCCCCGACACATTATTTATTCTATTTACGCGTGTGCGGGCGCTCATGCGCGTCTAAGTGATTTATTGGAAATTACTACGATTGTCAACAATCTCTGCTTTATCTTGAATCAAAGAGATAGCCTGATATGGCAAGGAGTAAGCATAGCGAGCATTCATTTGTTGAATCATACTTGCTTCATCCATCTCGCCTTCAGCCATATTCTTCTGACCGGGAACTAATACATAAACACCGGCATTCCCTTTAACAGCAGCACTGAGTTGACCGGCTTCGGTAGCAAATGCAGCACCTACTACGGCAGGCTCCATACCAGCCTGACCAAGACGCGAATTACCCAAAACGACACCTTCTACCGTTTGTACTTCCGTTCCTGCAATCTGTGCAGCCTCTTCCAACGTGGTTGCTGCTGCCAACTGGGATATCATTTGTTTTGCTTTCTTATCACGGATGATCTTAACGCGCAGTTCATCTTCAACTTCCTGCATCGAACGATACTCACCATCGCTCACTTCGCTTAACAACGCTACTACAAAAACATCACCGCACTCAAACACGTCACTAATTTGACCTGCTTCTGCCTCAAATGCCCAACGAACAATAGGACGACTCTGCTTAAGTTGACCTATCTTATCTTGGTTCTTTTGTATGTAGAATGCAGGATATAAGCGCATACCTGCCTCTTGAGCGGCATCACGGAAACTCTCTTCTGTAGCATTATTCACAATGAACTGCTTAGCTTGGTTATACAAAATGGAGTATGTCTTGGACGATGGAGTAACCATACGCTCTACAATAGCGACCTTGGCCTTAGGCGTAGCCTTAGAAACAGCCATAACCTCAAATGTCTGCTCACCCATACCTTGAGCTACAGTGAAACGTGTACCCGGTTTACCGGCAAAAGCAGGTTCAGAAATCTCCTTTTGCAGTTGAGCCTCTTGGAACCAACCTAATTCAGTATCCTCTTGTCCCTCTTGAGTTGCAATCAATTTCAATTGAACAGAGTCTGGCAGCGAATAACCACAAGCCACAATGCGTGCCATACGATAGGTACCATCAACAAAAGTCAGAGGCATAAACGCATCTTTCTTAGCTCCTTTGCCAAATGCAAATTCCTTATAAGCCTCAGGAATAGTGGTCTCCGAGTAATTCACACCATTGTAGGAATAATCGGAATTCATATTAACCACCAAAGCCACATCATCCGTGGTTTGAAGTTCTGCCTCTACTGCTTTCATTTCTTGTTCTGCTGCAGCAAAGTCTTCCTCGGATGGTTGAATAGGGAATTGAATATACTCAATGGAGCGATTAGGAGTTTGTTTATACAACTTCTTATCTGCATTATACTGTTTCTTTAAATCTACGGACTTAACCGCGATTGTAGAATCAGCAATAGCCGTATAGGGCATTACTACATATTGAACATCTACGGTAGTTTTGTCGGCCTCAAATTGATATTTAGCATCAATCTTATTAGCGCAAACCAAATTTTGCAGCAAGGCCGTATATTTTTCTTGCATGCGAGTCAAACGGGTAGCATTTTCCCAATACATCCAATAGGTCTTAGCTTGCTTAAGATTTGCTGCCTGCTCCTCGTTCTCCACCTCTTGATTAAGAGAATTCAAGAAACGAACCAAGTTCTCGCGACTGAATTGACCATTCTCGTCATAGAAAGCACGACGTTGACGAATCAATTGGTGAGGATTTTCACCAATGCAGAGTTCACTCAACTCTTCGGATGTAACATCCATACCGATTTGTTTGCATTGCTCGCGCAATACCCAATCCATCTGCATCATCTGCCATACCTGATTGCGAATTTGTGTCGTTAACTCCTCATCTTGATCATTGCGACCGGTTTCTATCTTGTAAACCTCCGTCAATTGGTCTTTGGCCGCTTCATACTCTGTGAAATGAACCTTGTGGCTCTCAATTTCACCTACATATTCACGACTACGATTGAAGAAACTACTTCCTGAATTAAGGAAGTCACCCAAAATAAATGCCAACATGGCTACGCCCACGATGATGAGCAAGATTACGCCATGGTTACGAATTTTTTGTAAAGTTGCCATAAAAAGTTTTTATAATTATTTTTGTTTTTAGCGTTTAATTTCGTATATCTTCACTTCTTTTATACACCACTTTGCAGCACATTTCTCTGTACTGATATAATCAAATGCTATGCGGAATTTCTCACAATCCATATAAGGACGCGCATCCAACGTAGCATCTATCGCGAGGCCCTTATCATCCGTAGTGTATGCAGGAATGGCCACTTGCTGCCATGTTGCTCCATCCGTGGAGATAAACATCTTCAAATAATCTGCCGGATTCATCTCTGCACCACGAGTCAAGTGATAATGAGCAATATTCAATCTGGGTTTAGTAAGTTTCTTGGCTTTCAAATTCACCTCTGGAGAAATTAGCCATGCTTCACCTGCATGATTCACCTTTGATGCATCTTGACCGGAAGCCTGAATCGTAGTTGCAGCTGCTGTCCACAAATTAAATCCTGCATCCTGCTTAACATCTACTGTCCAATTACAGAAGGACTTTTTAAACTCCCATTTTACAGCCTCCGTCATTGGATAAGCATCATCGTTAGTAGTAGCATATACATAGCCGCCCTTCGTTTCAATGGTGCCATAATAATTCTGCAACTGAGCCTTTATTATCACAGTATCACCTGTTCGCACAGAATTGATATTACTAAAATTCTTATTACCCACGCCCTTGACTTTATATGCCTCAAAAGAATAAACAGCATCTTCGTTATCCCTAATATAGAAAGTTGACGTAGTGGATATATCATCGCGCTTATACACAATTCCGATAACATAGTACATTGCAGGAGTTACCGCACCCTGTGCCAATTTCTGTCCGATATTTGATGCCGTGCGAACAGATATACACTGGTTCATAATGTCTTCAGGCACATATGCTGCCAAAGAAGACTCTCTCACCAAAACAGTGTCATACTTAGCATTTCTCTCCTTCGGACCCGAAGGGATGTCATTGTACTCGCAAGATATAAAACTCATCATTGCCACAACTGAAACAATTGCAAGGCTTAATGCCGATTTAATAGATGTGTTATTCATATTATTTAGTGATTGGTTAACGATTTTAATCCAAATTATGCGCAAAGTTACACTTTTTCTCGCACATACGCAAACATTTTTAATAAAAAATGATATTTTTTTCTATTTTTATTTGTCAATTCAAAAAATTGTTGTATCTTTGCAGCGAAATTGTATTATATGGCTTATCCACAACCAAACCAAGCGCCCCGTCGTGGTCGCATCGAAAAAGAAATGCCGAATAGAATCAACGACAAGATTCGCGGCGTGAACGAAGTTCGCCTTGTTGGCGATAACATTGAGCAGGGCATCTATTCCTTCCAGGAAGCAATGCGTATTGCGGACGATTTAAACCTTGATCTTGTTGAGATCAGTCCCAATGCTGTTCCACCCGTTTGTAGAGTGATTGATTACCAAAAATTCCTCTATCAGAAAAAACGCAAGGAAAAAGAGCAAAAGGCTAATTCTAAGAAGGTTGATATCAAGGAGATTCGTTTCGGACCTCAAACCGATGAGCATGACTATCAATTTAAACTCAAACATGCCCAAGAGTTCTTGAAAGATGGCGACAAGGTAAAATCGTATGTATTCTTCCGCGGACGCTCTATTTTGTTCAAAGAACAAGGAGAGGAATTATTGGCTCGATTCTGCAAAGATTTGGAGGAATTCGGCAAGTCGGAAGCCACTCCCAAATTGGAAGGAAAACGCATGATTGTCATGATTGCGCCTAACAAAAAGTAAATAACCAAAACATGGTCGACCGGTCCTTAGGCTACCGACGACCTAAAATAATAACTAACTAAATTTTTAACAAAATGCCAAAGGTAAAAACTAATTCCGGTGCTAAAAAAAGATTTACTCTTACCGGAACCGGTAAAATTAAGCGTAAACACGCTTATCACAGTCACATTTTGACTAAGAAGACCAAAAAGCAAAAACGTCGTCTTGACCACGTTGCTATGGTCGACAAAACCAACATGCGCAGTCTCCGCGAAATGCTGTTGCTGCGTTAAGTATTAACCATCAAATTTTTATTGAACTATGCCAAGATCAGTAAATCATGTCGCTTCTCGCGCTCGTCGCAAGAAGATTATGAGCCTCACAAGAGGTAACTTTGGTGGCCGTGCTAATGTTTGGACAGTCGCCAAAAACACGTGGGAGAAAGGTCTCCAGTATGCTTATCGTGATCGTAAGAACAAAAAACGCACCTTCCGTGCGCTTTGGATTCAACGTATCAACGCAGCCGCTCGTCTCGAGGGCTTGAGCTACAGTCAACTCATGGGTGCTTTGAAAAAAGCAGGTATCGTCATCAACCGCAAGGTTCTGGCCGACCTCGCCATGAATCAACCAAAAGCCTTCAAGGCTATTGCAGACAAAGCAAAGAAAGCATAATGCTCTATTTGTGACAAAAGAAAAAAAGCTGTTCATTACTGGACAGCTCTTTTTTTGTTTAGCAGTTATGTAAACAAGCTCGTATCTCATCTTGCACCGCCTTGGAATTAGGCACTAATGGCAAACGAAGTACATTATAAATCACCCCCATCTCACTCAACACCGTCTTAATGCCACTCGGATTGCCTTCCTTGAAAAGCAAATGCACCATATTCGCAAAACGATTTTGTAACTGAATATCTTGCTTTCGCACTATCTGACCATACTCCTTCGGCCAAGCATTGGCTGCCACACTAATCAATCCTGCTCCTCCGGCCATCATTACATCTGCAGCAATACCATCATCTCCGGAGATAACCAACAAAAAACGTCCTCCGGCGGCAGGTTGATTCTTCGTCAAATCAATCAAATGTTTAATCTGCTCTATATTACCACTCGCTTCCTTAATGCCCATAATCTTCTCCGGCTGAGCGCCAAAAATTCGCATCACCGTCTCGGGCAATAAATTCACTCCCGTTCGACCGGGCACATTGTATAATATCACTGGCACCGGACTATTCTCTGCAATAGCCGTAAAGTGTTGATATAGACCATCTTGACTAGGTTTATTATAAAACGGACATACACTCAATATAGCTGCAAAATCACGTTGCAATTCGTCTTTATTTGCCTGCAATTCTGCCACCAACGCAGCCGTATTATTTCCTCCCAATCCCAACACCAACGGCATACGTCCGGCGATGTATCGTACAATAAACTGACGCACCTCTTTTCGCTCTTGTTCGGTCATAGTGGCTGATTCACCGGTTGTTCCCAAAACTACAATATAGTCCACCCCACCATTTAACTGTATATCCAACAGCCGTCTCAAACCATCATAATCTACTGCACCATTAGACATGAATGGCGTAATTAAAGCAGTTCCTAATCCATTAAGTTGCAACATTTTTATTAAATTTTGCGCAAAGGTACGAAAATATTTGCATATATGCAAAAAAAAGTGTATCTTTGCAGCCTTAAATGTGATATTTTATGAAAAAACATCTTCTTTTGTGTATCGTCATACTGCTTGGCTCAGTTAATCTCTGCGCAGGTGATTATCTTAATTACCTGATGGCAGGTCCGGACCTAAAGCAAATTGACAAGAACGGTCAACACAGAATACTCGTATGCGCTGCTAACTTGGAATATTATTTGGCCACTCCTGAAGCGTGGAGGACCGGATACGGACCAAGCGACTCGTGGGAACATTCCATTCAGAAAGAAAAAGTCTGTTCGGCATTATCCGTCATCAATGCGGACCTTTACGGATTGGTGGAAATAGAGGGAGGCGGAGTTGCTGCCGGTGAGATTTGTGCCGAACTGAATCGCAGACGTCCCGATCGGAACTACAAGTTTATCAATAACGGAACAAGTTCCGGTTCTTCCTTCACCACCTGCATCTATGTATACGATTCTAACGTGATTGCGCCACATGGCGATTACTTAGGAAGCAGCAACACCGAGGTCTCAAATCGCAAATACATCAAGACCTTCTGCGAAGTGGCAACCGGAGAGAAATTTAATTTTTCCATCAACCACTTCAAATCTAAAGCCGGTGACGGAAGCGATGACCGCAGGAATCACGAAGCACTTGCCGTCAATACATTGAGCAAACAATCGGCAGTCATGGATCCGGATGTTATCATTATGGGTGACCTCAACTCCTATTGGAATGAATCGCCCATTTCCATTCTATTAGAGAATGATGGTAAAGATTTACGCACCGATTTATTGCAGAAATTCCTTGACGACACAACACGATATAGTTACTATTATAGTGGTTACAACTACTTAGACCATGCCATTGTGAATTCAACCATGCTGCCCCAAGTAACCGGCATCCAAGCCTTCCACTGCAATAGCAAATATACGGATGGGCAATATGGATACCCCACCGGAGAGAAATCTATTCGTCGCTATTCCGACCATGACCCCATCATAGTTGGTTTACGACTCAATGGCACACATGTGGATCCTTCCGGTCTATCTATCAGCGAACTAGGTAGCGACCTGATTATCAGCAGCAACAAAGGTGGATATGTGCGTATTTACGACTATTGTGGAAACTTTATTTATCAGCAACAACTTAGCGAAGCAACCGTTATTACAACAGACAACTTAGAAAAAGCCTTTGCCTCCGCATTGCGCCCGGGCGTGTACATCTACCATATATTCTATGATGGCAAGGTAAGAACCTATAAGTTCATCAAGCACTAATATGGATTTATTTTCAGACATAGAACAACAGGAGAAAGAAGAACTGTTACAACTTCGTGCAGAACTCACCGAAGCCAATCGTCTCTACTATGTAGAGAACGCTCCTACCATGTCTGATAGAGACTTTGACTTCAAGATGCATCGGCTGCAGGATCTGGAAAAAATCTATCCTGAACTGGCAGACGCCTCCTCACCCACCCAACATGTCGGCTCGGACTTAGGTAGCAGTAAGTTCATATCCATCCGGCATCGTTATCCTATGTTGTCATTAGGAAACACCTATAACAAAGAGGAAATCGAAGATTGGGTGCGCAAACTGCCAACCGATGTCGAAATCGTATGCGAACTTAAATACGATGGACTTAGCATATCGTTATGGTACGAGAACGGACATCTGACCCATGCGCTTACTCGTGGAGATGGCGTGCAGGGCGATGATGTGCTGCGCAATATACTTACTATCCCTTCTATTCCCACTACACTCAACTCGCCTCTCGCCAATCTGCCGTATGTTGAACTGCGCGGAGAAGTGCTGTTGCCGTGGGAGAACTTTGAGCGACTGAATAGGGAACGAGAAAGTAATGAAGAACCATTATTTGCCAACCCTCGTAATGCGGCATCCGGTACACTCAAGTTATTAGATCCTGAAGAAGTGCGGCGCAGAGGACTCATAGCTTATCTTTATTACTTACTTGGAGACCAACTTCCCGGTCAAACCCACTGGGAACGGTTGGAGATGGCGCGGCAAGGAGGATTTCCTATCTCAGATGCTATTCGTGTCTGTCACTCCGTGGACGAAGTGATGGAGTTCATCACATACTGGGATACGGAACGCAAGAACTTACCGGTTGCTACCGATGGCATTGTGCTGAAGGTCAATAACTTGCAGCAACAACAAGCATTGGGCTATACCGCCAAAACACCACGGTGGGCTATCGCTTACAAGTTCCCTGCAGAGAAACAACTGACTACATTAGAGAAAATCACCTATCAGGTGGGCCGCACAGGGGTGGTGACCCCCGTCGCTAACCTAACGCCTATCCAACTAAGTGGCACCATCGTCCAACGAGCCACACTCCATAACGAGGATTTCATTCGCCAACTCAATATCCAAGAGGGAGATCGTGTTTGGGTGGAAAAAGGTGGAGAGATTATCCCCAAGATAACCGGTAAAGAAGAATCCGACCCGAATAATGCAACTGCCTCATACACGTTTATTCACACCTGCCCCGAGTGCGGGACAAATCTAGTGCGCGTGGAAGGAGAAGCAGCATGGCGATGCCCCAATGATACATCTTGCCCGCCACAACTAAAAGGTAAATTGGAACATTTCGTTTCTCGTAAGGCGATGGATATAGACGGACTGGGAGAAGAAACAATTGACCTACTCTTCGAGCAAAATCTCATACGTAATATAGCAGATATCTATGACCTGCGCAAGGAGGATATCGCTAAACAAGAAGGATTCGGAGATAAGTCTGCCGAAAAAATTCTATCCGGCATTGAAGCATCTAAACACGTCCCTTGGCCACGTGTACTATTTGCATTGGGTATCCGAATGATTGGAGAGACAACAGCCAAAAAAATTGCTCGACGATTCCCTTCCATCGACACGCTGCAGTGGGCAACAACAGAAGAACTGACCTCCATAGAAGATGTGGGAGAACAGATAGCACACAATATCGTTACTTACTTCCAAGATGAGACTAACCTATCTATTCTTGTGCGATTGCGCGAGGCAGGAGTACAACTAACAACTAACCTACAAGAAGGAGACAATACCTCTACCCGCCAATCGTTAGCAGGTAAGACAATTGTTATTTCTGGCACTTTCTCTCGCCATTCCCGCGATGAATACAAAGATATGATTGAGCAATATGGAGGCAGAAATGCAGGGTCGGTGTCCGGCAAGACCTCCTTCATCCTGGCTGGCGAAAATATGGGTCCTGAAAAACGGCACAAAGCCGAATCGCTCGGCATACCAATGGTGACCGAAGATGAGTTTTTACAAATGCTATGAACTTAAAAGAAAAAATATTTAACTGGAAACAAACTCGCATAGAGCATCGAGTAACAGCTTTCCCAACGTACTCTAAAATCGAATCCGTTGTTTTGTTGTATGAGTCCGAATGGCAAGAACGTAATCCTGCTATCCGAACCTTGGTGCGTCGTCTGCAAGAAGATGACAAGCACGTCGTAGCTTGGGGATATTGTGCCAAACATGATGTGCTCAGTCCTAACCTACCCGATAGTCGCATCTTTGGACTAAAAGATTTTAATATCTTTGGGGCCCCTAAACAATCTGTCATAGATGATTTACAACGCCGGCAATTTGATGTGCTGATTGATTTATCTACACGACCTATCTTGGCTCTGCGCTACTTAGCGTTGTACACTTCCGCGGCATTCAAAATTGGTTCACGCGCAGAAGATAACTTGTATGATATGCTCCTTGAAGTGCCGCAAGGCAGTACTGAGGAATATAGCTTTGGGCAAATCATGCATTACCTCAAACTCATTCAGAGCGCAGATTGATGGCTACTAAATTACTACATATCTTATATGTCTTCATTGGAGTGGGAATCGCCGTCTTGATATTGTCTGAATTCACAGACGGGTTCACGGCTCCTCTATTCCCCAAATACGAACCGGCGCAGGAATACGTATCGGTTGATATTGATACCACCAATATGTCTCGCGCTATCAGCGTAGAAGAAGATACCATCCGGTCAGTCAGTTATAAGGCACCTATAGCAGATACCGCTACTATGCAACGGCAGTTAGTGCTGCCTACCGATACTGTACCTGCCGCAGCCAAAGTATATGCCCCCATGCGCGACTCAGCATCCTTGCAACGCACTTTGGACACAACCGACTACACACGACTAAACAAAGTGATTCGGTTTGATGCTCCTAAGACCATGATTCAGATGGATAGCGATTCATTGGCGCAATACAGCCTACATCGAGAGCAACAAGAGGCTGTAACCATCCAACTGCATGACGACGAAGAACCATGGTATATCACATGGGAAGATATAACCACGTGGTGGAGAATAGCTAAAGATTATTACCAAGCCCACTTCCAACGCAACTAACGCAATGAATATAAATCCCCTATACACAACCATTCTGGAGCGTCTTCGTGCCACCTACCCTGACCGAGACCTGCTCTTCCTCGTGGATGATGCACTCCACCTTGCGTTGACACCACAAATGACTTTGCATGCAGAAGAGGCAAATAAAACACTCGAAACAGTTTGCGCCATCTGGGATTTCTTATTCGCTCATCATGCTACACGCAAAACCATATTGGTTTGTATCGGTGGAGGTATTGTCACCGATTTAGGTGGGTTCGCCGCCGCAACCTACAAACGAGGCATGGACTATATCAATATACCCACTACCCTATTGGCCATGATAGATGCCTCAACCGGAGGAAAGACTGGGTTTAATTATAAAGGTATAAAAAACAGCATTGGTATCATTCGTCAACCTATTGATACATGGATTGAACCCGATTTCCTAACTTCACTCCCCTCCCATCAGTTACTCAGCGGGTATGCCGAACTAATCAAAACAGCTTTATTAGATTCCCCCAACACCTATCATCAGGCATTAGTTGCATTAGAACAAATCAACAACTCATCGCTACCATCCTCCCTTATCGAACACATCGTAACCATTAAACAACGTATCGTTGCTCAAGACCCTCAGGAAAACGGACTGCGCAAAGCACTCAATTTGGGACACACTATTGGACATGCGTTGGAAGAATATAGTTTAGCCCATCAGCCTCATACGCCACTATCCCACGGTTATGCGGTAATGTATGGTTTGGTGGCTGAATTGTATCTGAGTGTAACTCAATTAGGACTTGACCGCGAAGTATTGCGCTCCATCGCCCACACCATGATAACCTATTATGGACGACCACAATGCGCATGCTCGGATAGACAAGAACTTATACAATGGATGTATGACGATAAGAAAAACGAACAACCTCATACCATTACGTTTACTTTATTGCATCAAATAGGAAAACCCGCCATCAATCAAATCATTCCCGAAGAACAAATACAAGAAGCATTAGAATATCTATTTACATTATAATATACATTAATTAATCTTTTATCATGAAAAAAATCCTTTTTCTTTTTAATGCCATCCTTATGGCTAATCTGCTGAATGCAGGAATTACAGAGTACACTTTTACATCTACCACATGGACAAGCACCGTTGGCTCTACTAAGTGCGATGGCAAAACCGATGGTTGGATATGCGATAAAGAGGCCGGAACAGTCGGCACACCCCGCTATGATGCTGAACAACGGCTCATGTATGCCGGAGTCGGCGTACAAACAGCACAATCCGGCGCAGGAGCAACCAGCGTTAAATCATTCACTAAAGTGCGCAAGATAATCGTTAACTTCTGCCTAAACTCCAGCAAAGGTAGAGGCACTATCTACTTCCAAATCGGAGACAATACCCCCGACTCATTGGTTATCAATAAACCCGCCAAGTCCGGAGAAGGTGTTTATAACCGAGACTCAGCTATCGTGATTGGCGAAAAAACAGGTAAAATTAAATTCTGGATTGTATGTAAAGAGAATGCCATCTATCTAAATACACTCGACATTCGCGCAGAAGAAGGCGGCTCGAATCCCTTTACACAATCATCCTTCCAACTCGTAACCAATATTCACCAACTACAAGACTCCGACCAAATCATCTTTGGTGTAGCCGATGGACAAACCAATATGATTATGGGATACTACGACGAATTGGTGTCACAAAATAACATCCACGCCATCAAAGGCGTTTATGCCGATATGCGTACTACCGTGCGAGAGAATGAAGATGCTATCTATACGCTTTGGAAAGAAACCGGAGAGAATGACCAAGATACCGTCTATATATTCCAAGATGAACTGCGCTATGAAGAGGCTTACTTAGTAGCCACCGGAGGCAAAACAAAGAATAAACTGACCCTTTGGACCGATGTCGTTTCGCCCGCATACGGCAACAATGGCTTTTGGCGGATGACCATCGCTGACGACGGAGCAGCTATCATTGAAAATGCAGGTACCAGCGAACGCAAGTATATGCAATACAATGCCAATGACCAACTATTCAGCTGTTATGCCGACCCGCATTCGCAAACGAAAGTTTGTGTCTATCGCCAAGTGCCGGCCAAAGGAACCGATAATCCTGCCATCGCCGCCAATATGGTGAACTTTGGCAATGTACGTCTTAGCGGCGGACAGGCCGATGGACAAACGATATTAGTAGTCAATGCCAATAAATTGACCGAAGATATAACATGCTCCTTCAAACACGGACAGACCTTCCAATTATCCTCATACACCTTAGACCGCGATGGAGATAAAGTGAATGTTTCCTACCATGTCACCGCTCCCGGCAAATACCTTGATACCCTCGTATTGAGTAGCACCGACGTCACAGCTGAAGTAACAGTAATGGTGAATGTAGTGGCAGAGAAGACTATCGCAGAGGCCGTTCAAGCCAAAGACTTTGAATTCATCTACCTCAACCCTGTAGTAGTGACTAAGAAATACGACCAGTATGTCTTCATCCGTGATGCTACCGGCAGTATGCTAATCTGGGATGGTATTAATCCGCAAACCGGCAAACGATATGCTCAAAACGTAGAAGCAGGACATCAACTCAGCAACGTACAAGGTCACTTCAAGAATTACTATGGCGTACCGGAACTGCAACCTACTGCTGCATGGACGGTGGCTGCCCAAAAAGTAGCAGCCGACCCCGAAGTAGTCACCACTACCGACTCCGCAGATGTCTGCCGTTTCGTTCGGTACGAAAACGCTACCATCAATGCCGACAATACATTAGATGGCAAACAAGTGCAAGACATGTTCCAATATGGACATCTCATTACCGAAGTACCGGGAACAGTTGATGCTATGGTGATGATTTCCCACGACGTCGTCGAACTGTGGATTGTTAACCAAAACGTACCAACCGACCTGCCAAATAACCAATCACAAATAACCAATCACCAAATAACTAAGTTCCTCCGCAATGGCCACCTCTACATTCGCCAAAACGGAAAAACCTATAACGCCTTAGGATACTAATATACAATATACAATATTCAATAATCAATATTCAATCTACTATCATGCGTAAGACATTATTTATTTTATGCGCGCTCGTGTGCGCGAACGTATCATGGGCTGCACAATACCAGAAACTAGGAAGTGTAGATCAGTTGCATGCCGGAGACACAGTTCTCTTTGTCAATCCTTCTGCTCAGATGGTCAATGGACCATTTGAAACAAAAACAAGCACCAAAAACACGTACCTAACTGCTGTAGGTGCCACCTTTGTGGGCAGTGCTGTCAGCGTAACGGCGGAGGCATACCCTTTCGTTTTAGGCAAAAGGAACGGGGCTTGGACATTTACCGGTTTGGACGGAGCTGTATTAGGGAAAAAAGCAACCGGCAATACAAACATGACTAAAAACAACGGATGCACAACTCATACTATTACCTTTAGAGCAGATAGTGTTGTGATTGTGACCAATACAGATGGTGACGGATACTTCATCCGATATAATGTATCTTCCTTTAGATACTATAAACCTACTTCCGCTGTGGCTGATGCATATTTATACCGATTCACATCACAAGCTGAACCTCTGCCTATCGCAGTGGAAGGGGTGGAATTAGACTATGTTGCCGTCACCTTACGCGAAGGAGAATCGGAGCAACTAAACGCTACCGTTTTGCCCGAAGATGCTAAGATTAAAGATGTTGAATGGGGCAGTCTAGACGAATCTATTGCTACTGTCGTAAATGGTCAAATTAAAGCCATTGCACAAGGTAAAACACAAATATGGGTGCGCACCATCGATGGTGGTTTTACGGATAGCTGCACCGTTACTGTGCTGGCCGGGCTCAACCAACCCGATGTAACGTGGAATCAAGTTCAAGACATGAGTTTACTCACCGAGGGCACTAAAGTGTTTATCGCTTCTGAACGAATCGGAGAAGATTATGTCTTAGGACTTTATGACTATGATGTAGCTAAGTCTAACATACGCGGAGCGGCAGCTAAGTTTAGTGATGACCACCATGCCGTAACAGCCAGTGCCTCATACGCCTATACCGTGTCTATTGTGGATGGTAAGTATGTGTTCCGTAACTTGGACGGCTTATACCTTTGCGACTATAGCAACAAGAACTTGAGCACACAAGAGACGCTGGATAATAAGGCTAAATGGACCATTACGATGGACGAAATGTTTATCTTCAAAATCGCAAACCTATACAACACCGGTTACGAGATTTACAACAACCATAATAGCGATATGTTCTGCTGCTACAATGCTTTTGACAAGAGCAACATGTCGCATCTGGTTATCTATTCCAATAACGCACCAGCATGGGTAGAGCCCATTCGTATTCCGGAACTCACCATTACCGTGGATAAAGACACCATTACCGATATACTGGACTTCGGCGAAGTCGTATATGATGATAGTTGGGGCACCGAGGTTAATCCCTATGAGGCAGCTAAAACGCTCAAATTCACAACCAAATGGTTAACCGAAGATATTGCCTTGTCCATGAATAAAGGCACCGCCTTCATGCTTTATACCCAATCAGTTGGTAAAGATGGTGGCTCGGCAAGCATTCAATTCAGCGTTAAGCAAAAAGGTACATACGAGGACACCCTGTATGTAAAAACCGGAGACATTGCACGTAAGATTGTGCTGACCGCTAAAACAGTTACTCAAGAAGAAGCTGCTCCTCAATTAACGCTCTCTACCACATCGATTACACTCAATCCGAACATAGATAACGACCTGACCGATGACGCAGAAATGACCTTCTCGGTTAAAAACTTAGTTAAACCGCTCTATATCAAATGGGAGAAAGGCGAGATTCCTGATCAGGCTGGAGAAGGAACCACTATCCTTGCCGGAAATGAGGCTGCCAATATCGACTTCGGTGCAGCCACCAATATGGGTCTGAATGAACGAACCGATGAACCAATTTTGTTTGAAGCTACCGGTTATACTCCCGGGACCTATGTTTCTACCCTATGCTTCTATACTCCCGATGCGGTAGATAAGAGCAAAAACGCTTTTGAACAGCGCGTAACCATTACCATCATCATTACGAAAGAGCTTGAACCTACCGACTTATCAACACCAACATCAACGTCAACGTTAGATAAGTTTATCCACAACGGTCACCTCTATATCCGCAAAAACAATAAAACCTACAATGCCATCGGCATTGAACGTTGACGGATTGGACTCGCTTCGCTCCCAATGCCTATACCCTGCGGGGGCTCCCTGCACAAACAAAAAGGAGAACTCATCGTTCTCCTTTTTGTTTGTGGGCGTTGACGGATTCGCACAGCACCGACAGGTGCAGATCGACAGAGTGAGTTCCACTCACGGCGGAGAACCCGGTCCCCGTGTCCGCTCAACGACCATAGATTTGTTTTTTTAGGGATAAATACATTCATCGAAGATGGACGGATGTTGAAGAATTAGCAGATAGGAGCTTGCTCATACACCGCTAATGATTCAGCAACCGTAATAAGCGACAGCTTAGTATTTATCCCTAATCCCTGCAACAAAAAAAAGAGACTCAACCTGAGTCTCTTTGTGGGCGTTGACGGATTCGAACCGCCGACCCTCTGCTTGTAGGGCAGATGCTCTAAACCAGCTGAGCTAAACGCCCTTTCGGCACTTATTTCCCGAAAGCGAGTGCAAAGGTACTGCTTTTTTTTGACATGACCAAATATTTCTGCAAAAAAATGCAAAAAAATGATAGTTTTCACAAAAAAAATGCGACTTCCATTCAGAAATCGCATTTTTTGACACAAAAACGCTCAACGTTTCTCGTCGGTTTTGTACCTCGACGACGTGTTAGTCCTTCTTCTTGATGGACTTGACGAATTTGTAGATAAGTGCTACAAGGGCACTGAGGAATGTCATCCCCTCCTCATGGGTAAATTTACTTTCTGTCATAGTTTTTCGTCTTTAGTTTTTAGTTTTTCGTGTTTCAAACAAAAAATGCAATTTTTCTTGCATATGTCAAAAATTCTTTGTAATTTTGCAGTCGAAAATGCAAAATTACTACTAATCAGGCTGCCTGCAGCCCTCCCGAAAGAGCTCGTAAGAGGTGTTTCGGAGAGGAGAAAGAACCGAGCGCGTTAATTCGTCAGACGAATTCTTTTAGCGAAGTTTCTTTCGACGATTGCAGCGCAAAACTGCAAAACTAAGAATTTATGGCAACAATTACATTATCTTACAATCCTCGTAGCGCTGTGGCTATTAGCATGTTAGCAGCTATACGCGCATCTCAAGCTTTTACCGAGGAACCTAATAGCACAACTATTGCTGCTATTCGTGAATTGGAGGCTGGTCGTGGTACACGCGCCAAAAATTCAAGTGACTTATTTAAACAAATCTTAGGTTGATATGTACGAACTTGAGTACTCTGGTCAATTTAAGAAGGACCTAAAACGCTGTTTAGCCCGTGGCTGCGATCAATCAGCCATTCAAGTTGTTATTGACTTGCTCCAAACCAATGGTACGCTTCCTATTGAATATCGTCCGCATCGTTTAAGTGGTCGATTTGCCAATTATTGGGAGTGCCATATTAAACCTGATTGGCTGCTTATCTACGATGTTAAAGAAACCATCCGATTAGTTTCCTTAGCCAGAACCGGTACTCATTCCGATCTCTTTAAATAACTCCAAAGCGCTTCGGCGCTTTTTTTTGTGCATCTTCCTCTTTTCTCCTTCCCTCTTCGAAGGTTTTGACTTTTGATGCGCAAGGTCGTTAGACCTTCCTTAGACTGATATGTACCATAAGTGCGCCTTAATTTCCTCTTCCCCTCCTCGTGATGCAGGCTGTCTCCGGACAGCTGCGAGGAAAGCTAAGCATTGTACCCCGTAGAGACCGTGGTTTCCAAGCAGGGGGCTTGGACGGAAGGAGCCGTTGGGGACGGCTGGTCTCCGAGCGGGTATGATGCGGGCGGTCGCCCACCCTGCATCACTCCCTCGCTTAGTCCTCGGCTAACGCTGCATCATACTCGTCGCCACAAACGTGCCACAGGTAGGCCTGCATGGTCTTGTAAGTGGATTGCTCCTTGAAGGCAGCCGCATCGGTGCGGGTCTTGTTGGGGTCCAACTTACGAACCTTGATTGCAGCAGCCACAGCTTTGAAGCGGGCGCGTGCTGCTAACTCGTCAGCGGATGGTTGACTGATACGTTGGCCGTAACGAACGGAGAACGGTTTACTCTCGCCCTCTTGGTTACGTGCGATGCGCTTGGCTGCACCGAATTTGGATTTACGATCTAATACGCCATGAACGGCGGTAATTGGATAAGCATACTCTAATTTTGCCATAATAGTTAAGGTTTAGGTTTTTAAAATACAAATAAATACAAATAGGTTAAATAGTTCCCGCAGATGTCGCAGACTTACGCGGACTTTTCACGGTGCTTTCAGCACAAGTTCGATATCGGTGTTGTGCTAAGACGGTCGTCTTAACGTGTATCAGTTGATATATAGTCTGCTATAAGCAAGCTTACCCATCCTATTTATCATCTTATCCACACCATGTACATGGTAGCCCTCCACCGATATAATTATTCCGGTATCGTACCGATACAAAGCCGGTCCTTCGGACAAATCTATCAATCATCCCCCTCCCGAAGAGGTGCTTGCACCGATGAGGAGAGGAGAGGCTCAGGTCGTCTGTCAATTAAACGGAGTGGCAATTGACCTTTACGAACCTGCTGTCTCGACGATGTGGCAAAGCCACCGAACTTGTGACGGAGTCACCGGAACTCTTATAGCGATTAAGGCTTAACCACGGAGGTGGTATGATTTGGACGCTAAGTAGGCAGTAGGAGCTTGCTCATAAATGACTACTTGGAGACTAAAGCATAGAGGGACGTATGTCCTTAGCCTATATCGCTATCGGATTTGTTGCGCAGCAACCGTCAAAATTCTGCGACTTTCTGCGTAGTCTGCGGTTTCTGCGGGAGCCATCAGCCGGTTATTCACCGGCTTCAGACTCCGCTTCGATTACCTGTGCCCAGATGTACTTGGTGAAGGACTTGTAGCCGGTGTCGCACTGCGCACGATAGGCTGCCATGTCTGCTTCGTAGGTGCTGGCGGTTCTCTTCACCCGCGCTGCCACCAAAGCCTGACGCGTTTTGAACTTAGCCTGACGATCCAACTCGGACTGAGTGATGGGGTGTGCTACCAAGTCGCGTTCGCCTTGCAGATAGGTTGTGAACTTGCCGCTGGCGGTACAACTGTGTACTACCTTGCTGTGGCGACTAATCTTGCCGCAGATGCGGTGTACCGGATACTCAAATTCGGTCTTACTAACATGTTTACTCATAATAGTTAAGATTTAGGTTTAAATGGTTAATAATATTGTTTACTCTCGGCGATGTCCCTATCGCCGTCTTACAGTGTCCCTTCTCGGAGAACGGCGTTCTCCGTTCCTTCGGCTGCTCGCAGCCCTCGAGGGTCTCTCGAGGGTCTCTCGACACTCTCTCGAGGGTCTCGCCCCCTCTAATCTCTAAAGGTTACACGCTCCACGCTACCCGCTTTCTCATCCCCCTCTACTATTTTGTATACGACCTTTTCTCAAAAAGGGGTTACATTTTTTGCAAAAAAGTGAAGATTTTTAACTTTTTTATGCATTTTTCGTGTAATTTCTTCACTCTATCATACGATAGTCCCAATCCTTTTGCAATCTCTTTCATGGGCACGGCTTTACAATCAATGCCATATATCTGACGAATGATTTGCTGCTCTCTGGGAGTTAGTTTCTCTATCGCCTCTCTTAGCCGCTGATGTTGCTCCTGCTTAATGAGGTCTGTTTCGACCGTTGCACCATCTGTCAGTATGTCCGCATAGCGAATCACATCGCCTTCTTCTGCATACAAGGGTGTTTCTATATCTTCCGTAATGGGTCTGAGATAGTCCTTCGTCTTGACGGACAGACGGACTATTTGACTATTATTCAGCATGTACTCACGTACATATTTGCGCACCCACCAACTGGCGTAGGAGTCAAATTGCACCCCTGTGTTGGAATCATACCGTTTAGCTGCTTCAACTAGTCCGATATAGCCCTCTTGCATGAGGTCCTGAGTGTAGTTGGTTTTACCATACTGCCGCACGATACAGCGCACGATATGCGCATGTGTGCGAATAAATTCATTATTTATTTCCATATTACTTTTTCTTTTAATTGGTTAATTGGTTTTGGGGTAAGAGGGGTAAGAGGGGTATGTATTTTCCCTAAAGTATATATATTTATACACCCCTCACGCGTGAGCAGGTAGTATATATTATAAAAGGTTTCCCGATTTTACTTACCCCTCTTACCCCTCTTGCCCCTAATATACATCTTTCGATAATAGTTCCTTGGCTATGTCCTTTTGGTTTTGTGATGGCGTACTATTTTCCACTACCACATAGCCTTTGGTGCCTTGATACTTCGTCGCCTCAAACCCTCTCCGTTGCAGCAACTGCCCAAACTTATTGATTGGCATCAGCTTCTCGATATTGCCCACTACCTTCAGTCGCCCGTGTATCTCGCTGGCGGTCATGAACTTAGCCTCGGCATCCTCTCGAGTGGCGGCACGGAAATAAACCGGCAGCAGATCCTCCTCGTTACGCGGCATGCGGAACGTCTCATTATGCTGCGAGAGAGCATCCGTCTCATCACGGTCGAAGTAATACGCCGCTCCGTGCTCCAATTCGTACACGGCCTGCGCATATAACATCTGATAAGGCATCATCATGTCCGTATCAAACGGCGAGTCTATACTCTCCACTTCAAACGGCAACCAACGCCTGTTACCCGTGTCATCGTTCAGGAACTGCTTGTTATTTCCACTCGCGCAAAAGGACGCACAACGTACCCGACGCTGCTTGGTGTAGCCGTACGCGGCACGCTCGTTGATGTCCGCTGCCGTAATCACCGACTTGAGCACGTTCAACTCCCTTGGAGACATAGCATCTATCTCGTCCAAGTTAATCAGCGCGTTCTCCGCTATACGTATGCGATCATCTTTACTTAACTCGCGCGTGGACGCCTGCTTGCACTGATACGCACGTAACTCAGGCGGCAGTAGATGCTCCAGCCACGTCGTCTTGTAGATGCCCTGCGGACCGATTAGCACCAATACTTGATGGTTCACCACCTCGTCTTTGCGCCAGGACTGCACCATCGACAGGAACCAACGCTTAAAGCACCGTTTCCACATCTGCTGGGCTTCCTCACTACCTACTACACGCACGTGATCCGACATGAGTTCGATAAAGTCCATGCCGCACTGCGGGTCGTACTGCGGCAACCGCTCCAGGTAGTCCCGCAACGGATGCACTGCTGCCACTACGTCGTTACTCTGCAGCACGTTCAGGATATCCTTCGGACTGACGTTCATATTGGTCTCTTCCGAACACCTGTACGCTATCGTACATAAATCCCTATCCGTCACATCCTCCCACATCTGCGGGCACAAATAGTCAACGTCAACGTCAACGTCCTCGTTGGAAGACGCAGTCTTCATCTGCGTTTTCCCGGACAGCACATCAAACCTAAACGCCCCGCCGTTTTCAAAATTCTCCATGATAAAATCATGAATCACTATGCTCTTACTCTTTTTCATATTTCCCTTTCCCTTTCTCTTTCACTATTCCTTACTGCGAGTGCCGCCCGCAAGCCCATTAGGGCTTTAGCAAGTTGATATGTACCATAAGTGCACCTTCGCACGGTAACACAATTTCGGTTTTTACCGAAACTCTGTGTTCGCCCAGAATAAGCGCATGTTGGTACTACCAACACTAATAATCCTGTGGGCGGGCACTCGCCCCCTCTATTTCGTAAGGAGGGTTTGCAGTTCGACGAGCAGTTCATTATAGCAGCTATGAAAGACATAGTTGCATGTGCGGCGGTAGACTTTGCGGTGCTGCCTCCGCGCCTTGGTCGTCACATAGTCATGCTCGATAACCCACTCTTCCCGATGGGTCCGCAGTTCATAACTCATCATCTTGGCACTACGTGCAAAAAGTGCCTGCTGAAACTTTTGATAATTCTTTTTCTTAGCCATAGTTGTATATATTAAGGATTAAACAATATTTCACGCTGCAAAGGTACATAAAAGATTTGACCTGAGTGATCCGCAACTGCGGAACGATTCATAAGCACCTAATAATCAATAACTTGCGACATAAAAAAATATGCACGATGAATGGTGGCTTTTCCTGTGTTCATTACTAAACTTACCTGAAAGATACTTTCTTTTGGATGTTCCAGGTGATACTCATAGATTTTCATGTACATTGGAATAGAGGTACTAAGACCTAAGGCGAAAAGCACTTTGATTTCGCCTGATGCCTGTTTAGAGAGAAGGTACTCATAAATAGTTGTTTTCATGTTTTTTGTGTTTTAGTAAATCTTACCTATTTTTCAAAGTTAGGTATAGGTTTACCTACACAAAAAAACGTGGCCCATTGCTGAGTCACGTTGTAAAATGTTTTAACCTATTTGTGGAGCATAAGGGAATAGTCTTGTCCCAACTTCCAATTTTGCAAATATGCAATTGTTTATGTGGTATTTTATGCAAACCACGTGAACCAAACATGTTATACCTTGTTAACCATATAGAGACATAAGTTTCGTCTATACCTAATTTGCGACCAACTGTTTTGGGTGGCATACCGGACAAGCATAATTTGACTGCTAATCGTCTCTCTTCAATTGAATGTTTCATAAAATAAACCCCAAAAGTTTTTTGTCTAACTTTCGGGGTCCACTTCAGTATGGCTGCTCCTTATTTCTTCTTGTTTAATAACCAAGGCGTGCTGATTGGCGACCCTATCCAAATGCAATGGAATGCTACCACACGTACTGCTACGTATGCCCTCACCGGTCAGACCGCAGGCAATAAGGTCTCTTTCTTAGTCAATGTGGCTTTGGAGGCTGGTAAGGTGCTCTTTACCGAACGTGTTGTTTATATCGTAGGATCTAATTGCGAGGGGCAGGAGGATAAGCCTATTGCTTCTTGTGTTCCGGCATCGCACCGGCTTGGGTGCAAACAAAAGCACTTATTTCGACGGCTTTCTGATGCGCTTCCTGATGCGATTTGCCCAATAGAACACATGCGACAAAAGCAGCCGTGAAGGAGTCACCGGCTCCCACTGTATCTACCACATGAACCTTGGGAGTAGGCAGGTAGGACTCTTCGTCTCGGGTGAACACATACGAACCTATGGCACCGCAAGTCAGAATAAACCAATCCAATTGATACCGTTGCATCAGTTCTCTGCAAACGCGGCGTGTCTTATCCGCATCTTGTGCGATTAGCGAATTTTTGCAGGTCTTTTCACCGAGCAGCAAAGCGGCAATAATGTCCAACTCTTCATCATTTATTTTTAACACATTGCACCGTTGGAGAGACTGTTCTATGACATCTTTGGAGTACCATGTCTGGCGCAGATTGATGTCGAATACCCGCAAGGCATCTGTCGGCATTGCATCCAGAAAAGCCTGAATAGTTTGTCGGCTGACATCGTTTCGTTGTGCCAATGACCCAAAACATACCGCATGGGTTTTTTGTGCAAGGGCTTTCATCTCGTCGGTAAAGGGAATATTATCCCAAGCCACACCCGCACAAATCTCGTATTGTGGAATACCTTTGTCGTCAAGGGTAACTTTAACCGTTCCGGTAGGTTGACTAACCTTGGGGAGTATATAATGCAGTCCTACCTTGTCAAAGGTATCCGTAATTTCTTTACCTAATTCATCGTCTCCGATAGCCGAGACAGCGTATCCGTTCAGTCCGAATTGGGACACATGGTAAGCGAAGTTTGCGGGTGCTCCCCCAAGTTTACGACCCGTAGGAAGGCAATCAAATAAAGCCTCTCCCAAACCGACAACTATTTTTTCCATATTAATGAGAGATTTTAGAAGTATAAAACATTAAATATCCGGCACCAACGATCATAACGATGACTGCGCCCAACACGCCGATAGCATCGCTAGCAAAGCCCATGATTAAAGGAAAAACAGTGCCACCGAACAAACCCATTATCATCAAACCGGACACTTCGTTTTGGTGTTCGGGTTCCGCTTTGAGTGCTTCCGAGAAGATAATGGGGAAGATATTGCTATTCCCAAATCCTACCATGGCGATACCGATATATAATTCAAGTTGTGAATGACCTATGCCCATAAGTGCCATAGCAAGAACAATCATTACCGAACTAATCAGGAAGAAACGTTTGGAACTGATATAGCGCAAAATAAATGTACCCGAGAAGCAACCTATCGTACGGAAAATGAAGTACAGAGACGTCGCAAAAGCCGCTTGGTCCAAGGTCCAACCTAACCGTTCCATAAGCAATTTGGGGGCAGTAGTATTTGTTCCGACATCAATACCTACGTGACACATAATACCCAAGAAGCATAGCAACACAAACGGATTGGTCAGCAAGCACAAGCAATCTTTGAAGCCGGAAGTTTTACCGACAACAGGCTCTTCCCGAATAGGAGTCAAACCAAGCAAAACGGTTGCAATGACACCTATAATGCCGTAGATAACAAACACAATACGCCAATCAAGACCGAATGCAGGAATAGCAGCCACAGCCCCCCACGTCATAATCAGCGGAGCCATAAAGGATGCAATGGCCTTAACAAACTGACCAAACGTAAGTGATGACGCTAATTTATCACCAGAAATGATATTCGTAACCAAAGGGTTAAGTGATGTTTGCATAATGGCATTACCGATACCCAACAACGAGAAAGCAGCCAACATGAGCCAATAACCGTTGCCGAACAAAGGCAAGACAAGCGATAACAATGTAACCCCTAACGATACCAACACGGTCTTTTTCCTACCTATCTTATTCATCAATGTTGATGTAGGTACAGAGAAAATAAGGAACCAAAAAAACACCAAAGAAGGAATAAAATACGTTTGGGACTCTGTTAGTCCAAGATCTGCTTGCACATGATTGCTGGCAGCACCCACGAGATCTACAAACCCCATAGTGAAGAAGGTGAGCATCACGGCAAATAATGCTAAACGATTAGAGTTTTTTGTCATAGTATAAATTTTTTTTTAAGATGATACATTTATTTTATCGTCAACAGGTTATATGGTTTAGTCGGGAAGACCAGATTCGTCATCGTGACATAACCATCGTTCAGAAATATCTCCATTGAACAGCAATCTATATAAATCACCATATCAACCTCTTCCCCATCGGGTAAGGGGGCCGATGTGACAGCCGCAAAGTCCGGATGAAAATCTACCAAACCGCTATGTGTACGATCCATTGAGAACGTATGAGTAAACGGGTCGCATACCAACTCGACATATTCGTCCTTGGAATTGCTCAACATAATTGAAACAGGTTCTGCACCAAGTTGAACTTTCAGACGCAAACATTCAACCATATCGCGCCCGGAAAGTTTTTGAGTCAAGGGACGTCCCGTATAAGATAAATCGTAGGCAGGAATATCCCAATTGGCATATTCGGGTGACGGGTGTACATATAAACGATAACTATTATCACCTTGTTGCACCAATTCTACATCGCGGGCAATAGAGTTCTGCGAACGGAAACCTTTCGTCGGCACAACTTCTGCATACTGCCAGTTACTCATCCATGCCAACACCACTTTGCGGTTATCCGGCGCGTTATGAAACGACACTGTGGCATAGTGGTCTTTACCGTAATCCATCCAATAAGTGTTGTGCCTTTGCGACGGGTCAATAACAAAGTTTTCACCATCCCAATTACCCACAAAGTATTGCGTGGCGCTACCGCCATGAATACCTCCGGGGTTAATGTTAACAATCAGCACATCTTTGTTGTCAAAACGAATCAGGTCGGGACATTCCCACACACCTCCGTGACAACCGTAGTCTGTACCGAAGGAACTGAGATAAGTCCAATCTTTAAGGTTGGAACTGGCATAGAAACGCACCTCTTGTCCCGCAGCGAGTACCATGTTCCATTGTTGGTCAACTTCGTTCCAAAAGACCTTGGGATCGCGAAAATCCTTCATATCAGCCGTCAAAACAGGATTACCGTCGTATTTGGTAAACGTGTAACCGCCGTCATTCGAATAGGCAATAGCCTGCATCTGTCCTTTGCGTTCCGAGTAGGTAAAAATAGCAACAACCGCGTTTTCGCCAAAGCCTGCAGTATTATTCTTATCTATAACGGCAGAGCCGGAAAATATATCACCCAACGAATCGGGAGTGATAGCAAAGGGATGCTCTTCCCAGTGAATAAGATCCGTAGAAGTCGCATGTGCCCAAGTCATATTACCCCACGTTGTTGCAAAAGGATTGTGTTGATAATACAGATGCCATATATGATTAACATCATCATAGAACATACCATTCGGGTCATTCATCCAATTCTGTTGAGGAGAATGATGGTAAGCAGGCCGATAAGACATCTTACATGCTCCCATCAAAAAGCAGCAAACCAACAGGAAAAAAGTTTTAATCAAACGCATAATTATTGTGTTTTTATACTTTGAAACTTAAGGCGGTAATCAGCCGCCTTAAGCTAATAAAAATTATAAACGAGTTCCTAATACATTATGACGGATACCATCACGATAGATAACCATCCGGCCTTTTTCCATCACTTTCTTTACACCCATAGTAGCTTGAACTTTGTCCAAAGCAGTAACCGCTTCTTCAAGCAGTACAACATCGGTGAAGTTGAAAGCAGCAGAACCTTGCTTATCCATCTGAATCATCAAGCGGTCAGAAGCCACATTGTTGATGACCGTCAAAGGATTCACTTTGGTAAGGTCTAATTCTGCATAACCCTCATAGCGTTTGAGTGGATTGGTAGCGGCATCTTCATCTGTTGCGGGTTCTGATTTAGCAATCACACCGGCTTCACTCCAATCAGCAAGTAAGAAGATGAGGTTGTCCGTAGTGGGGCACTCGCTATAGAAGCGCATCGTTTTGTACTTAGACCAATCTTTCACTGCATCAAGAGCCTCTCTAAACACTTCGAGGGTGCTCCAAGAATCTACCCAGAAATAACCGGCCCAAATAACCTTGCCTTCTTTCATGTTAGCGGCTTTACCTTCGGAAAGGTCGATATTGGTAACCTTGAAGTTATCACCACAGATTTCCATACCATAGACTTGGCAAGAATCGATCATGTCTTGGGCCATGAAAAGATCATAGGTCTCCCACCAGTCTTGGCAAAGGCTGAAACGGGTACCCGGCAGTTTTTGACCGTTGGATTTGAACTCAATAGCATCATTTGTGC
>JAGHRV010000057.1 GCA_018066175.1 Candidatus Colicola equi
GAGAAGAAATTATTCCACATGAAGCTATGGTAACTCTCGGGGTGCTCTTCGGGCAATCCCACATATTCATCCATGTTAAACGTAACCACGTTACGGAAACTTACTTTTCCTGCTTGGTTAAGTTTGATTAATTCACGATACATTCCTAGCGGACTGGATCCGGTAGGAAGACCTAACACAAACGGATTACTTTCCTTAGGTTGGAAAGCGTTAATTTTCTTTGCTACGTAGTTGGCTGCCCATTGGGACATCAAGTCGTAGTCTTTTTCAATAATTACTCGCATTGTTTTGATTATTTTAGTTAATTAATCAGTAGTTAGTTAATTAATCTGCTCGAGTACTACTGCCGAACGAGCAGGTAAATATAGTTTTAGCCAACCTTTTTTCTGTTTTTTGTATAGATTATCGGGCTGAGTGAAGTGCTCTACGCTATCATCACTCAATCCAAATCCTGCAAATTCTGTGCCATCGGTATTCAGTACCACGCGGTACTTGCCTTCCTTGATTAGGATGCCATAATCCGAGAAGGATTTTTGTTCATTCCAGTTAAAGACAAACACCAGTTTACCACGGCGATAAGCCACTACTTGGTCTCCTTCATTATCCCATAGTTTCTCATCGAAAGGCAAGTGCACACCATATTTATCCCGAACAGGTTTAAGGTGCTCTTTAAGCAGTGTAACCATTGCCTTATCAAAGCGGTTAAGGTCCGCGAAGTAGTAATCCTTATTATCCACTAACGACCACTGACGACGGGCATACTTGTAGCTCCATCCGTTCCCTTCGCGCGGGAAGTCTATCCATTCGGGATGACCGAATTCATTGCCCATAAAGGTGAGGTAGCCACCATTGATGGTAGAGGCTGTCATCAGTCGAATCATCTTATGTAGGGCGATACCACGGTCCACCATGTAGGTAGAGTGTCCATGTTCAAAGTGCCAGTACATATCGGCATCAATCAGACGGAAGATAATCGTCTTATCTCCCACCAAAGCCTGGTCATGACTCTCGGCATAGGAGATGGTTTTTTCATCCATGCGACGATTGGTCATTTCGTAGTAGATATGTCCGGCCTTCCAATCTTCGTCCTTAACTTCCTTGATATACTTAATCCAGAAATCCGGAATACCCATTGCCAGACGGTAGTCAAAACCTATACCACCATCCTCCATGGGTTGTGCTAATCCGGGCATACCGGATATATCTTCGGCAATGGTGATAGCCCACGGCTTAACTTCGTGAATGAGTTTATTGGCCAGCGTCAAATAACAGATAGCATCTCCATCTTCGTTGCCATTGAAATAAGCCGGATAGCCGTTGA
>JAGHRV010000015.1 GCA_018066175.1 Candidatus Colicola equi
CCTATCATATTGAGTAGAGGTACGTATGCTACGAGTACCGATTTGTTAGGTGGTCTGTCTGCACAATCCAAGTACCAAGATAATGACTTGGTAGTTCGTGACGGTGCAACACTGACCGTGGATGCTAAAACCGGAACATGGAATAAGTTTGTTAATGTAACTATCTATCCGACATCTAAGGTAGTTGTTCCTGCAAAAGCAAGTGACGACGCCACGAAGGAAGTTACGATGACAACCACGACGATGACGTTGTTCGGCGGAACAGACGAAATCTACAATGGTAGCGAGTACACGCTGACTAAGTACGGCGTACCACAATTGGTACTGAACGGCAAGTTGGTACACAATGAGACCACGAGTGGTTTGGTATATGATGTTCGTGTAGATAAAGCACAGTACTACAACTTTGCATTGCCATACACATCTAAGTATGAGTTAGTAACCGACAATAAGGGCGGTGATGACTTCACCTTCTGGACTAAGATCTACAATGGTCAGACACGTCTAGAGACCGGTAATGGTTGGGTGTGGTATGATTGGAATGCTGATCCATGGGCAATCAATATCGGTACAGGATATATGTTTGCTGCTCAACCTTACAGCGGTCAGAACTACATCATTATCCGTCACCCGATGGGATACTATAATGCCGGTGAAGATAAATACGCCAAGAATGAGGGTGGTCACCAATCAGGAACTGCAGAGGAGACTAAGGCAGCTGTTAGTGTGACTGCTCCGGGAATGGTTGATGGTGAGATTATGCCAGGTAAGACTGCTAACAACGTAGGTTGGAACTTTATTGCTAATCCATTCATGGCTAACTTCCAATTAGACCAAGATGGCGAGACCGCCGGAACTATCCAAGTTGGTCAATTGGTAGAGCACAAAGAAGGTGGTAAGTGGAATGGTAAGTATGACTGGGATACCGAAGAAGGTAAGAACGTTCGTTATGTGACCTTATACGACAACGGAAGTGATACTTATACGCAGTTACCAATGAGTACTGCTGTATTGGCTCCGTTCACCGGCTTCTTCGTTCAGATTGCTAAAGAGGGTACAATCGTATTTGACATTGCAGGTCGCGCAGATGAAGCTCCGGCTCGTATGTTGAGCGAAGATGAGTTGCCAAGCGAGATGGAAATCTTCTTGCACGCAACTTGCCAAGGTCAGAAGGATGACGCCGTTCTGTTCATCAATGATGATTTGCGTCGAGACAACGCTAAGGAGTTCCCGAACGAGATGACCAAGCAAGAGAATGCGAATACGTTGAACTTCTACACCTTCGGTGGTGATGAGGTTAAGATGTACGCTAACGGTATGAGTTACGAAGATGCTCAAGGCTGGAGCAAAGCCGGAGTCAAAGTAGCAACTGCCGGTGAATACACCTTCAGCGTAGCCAGCGACAAGGCAGATTATATACAGCAAGTGATTCTGAGGGATATGGATTCGAACACCGAATACGACCTGATGAGTAACGATGCTAAGATTTACCTGGATAAGGGTGAGATGAATGACCGCTTCTATGTGAAGATCGTCTTTGGTAAGCACAACATCGGAACCGGTGTAACCGAACGGTACGATACGAGTGGACCGGAGAAGTTCATATTGAATGACCACATGTATATCCGTGCAAATGGAGTTCTATTTGACGGTGTAGGTAAACGAGTAAAGTAAGTTTAGAGTTTAGAGATTAGAGTTTAAAGTTTAATGAAAGGAGAATGATTATGAAAACGATAAATAAAGTATTACTCGTAGTAGCAATTGTAATCGTAAGTGTAGTAAGTATGGATGCTCAGTACTTGGCCGAACAGCCAAGTACGGGCTTCCAGTCCACCTCGGCTATGGTAGGTTCAGGTTCGACATACCAAACGGGAGGTGAGTTTATAAGTGCAGATATGTATTATGATAATGCCACCGGCAGTCATCGTGGGACAGCTCGTAGAGTGGGTCGTCCTGAAGGTGGTGGTGGCGGTGGTAGCACCGAAGGTGGTCCGGATGATCCAAGTAACCCATTCCAAGATCCTATTGGTGAAGGACTGTGGGTATTGATAGCAATGGCAGCAATTGTCGCCCTCCGTAAAAAGAGAGGCGAGAATTGCTAACGCAGAGAGGCGGCGAGGGGGTCGAGAGAGGGTCGAGTGACCCTCGGCCGACCCTCGACTCAAAAAATGCAAATAATAAACATGAGAAAGATTTTATGTACGCTGGTGATGGCGGCGATGGCGATGAGCCTGATGGCCGTACCGGCAAGAAGAGGTTGGCAGACTAAGACCCAACCGGATGGAACGACGATTACCGTACGTCACATGGGTGACGAGTTCTTCCATTATTGGGAAGACCAGAATGGTAATCAAGTTAAGCAAGACGCCAATGGCTATTGGCAAGTAGTAGGTGCCGCTCCGACAGGTGAGCAGGCCGTTCAACGTATGGCAGCTAGACGTGCGGCACGTCCTAACAGCGTTATGCCTCGTATGGCAACTAAACCATCGACTCTGCCGACTAAGTTGTTGGTGCTGATAGTCAACTTCAAGGACATCAAGATGAAATCTGCTCACAATGCAACGTATTTTGAGTCCGCATTGAATACGGGTAGCAATTCTGCCAAGGCTTTCTTTAATGAATCATCGGACGGACATTATGTTCCGACCTTTGATATCTTTGGTCCATTGACATTGGATAAGAATGAATCGGTCTATGGTGCGAATGATAAAGATGGTGATGATGTGGATCCCGCCAGGATGGCCATTGATGCTTGTGCGAAAGCATACGCAGCCGGTTGTAACTTTGCCAATTACGATAGTGATGGAGATGGTACGGTAGATAATGTATATATCATCTACGCCGGTAAGGGCGAAGCTGATGAAGGTGCAGAAAGTACAATTTGGCCTCACAGTTGGGATGTTAAATCTGCCGGATATAGTCAGTCGTACAATGGCAAGCGAATAGGTCACTATGCTTGTTCATCCGAGTTGGACGGAGACGGCAACTTTGACGGAATAGGTACATTCTGCCACGAGTTCAGTCACGTAATCGGTCTGCCGGACTACTACGATACGGATTACGGAAAGAACTATGATAATGATGCTACTCCGGGTAAATGGTCTTTGATGGATGGTGGTTCGTATAATGCAGATCCTCCTTTGTATAGTATTTTTGATAAGTACTTCATGGGTTGGGCAACACCTAAGATTTTGAAAGGAAAAGAGACGGTAACTTTGGGTATCGGTTCGGAGTACGCTCGCCAGATAACTTCCACGGATGCATTAGTGCCATATAGCAATACGAATACGGTGTATTACGTAGAGAACCGTTCGGAGAAAGACCCATTTGACCGTTCATTACCGGGTAAAGGTATGTTGATATGGAAAGTGCAATTTAACCAAACGGCATGGAATAACAACAACCTGAATAACACAGCCGGTACGTTGCGTTATACAGTAGTATCTGCAACCGGTAAGACGACTAAAATAGGAACGAGTACTGATGCTTTCCCTGCAGGAGGAACCAGTGTGTCGTTGTACAACGATAATAATCATAAAATAACTGAAGTTACACGTAATACCAGTACTGAGGTTGTTACCTTTAAGTACAATGGAGGTTCGGAGAAAGTAACTATTACCTTCAATGGTAATGGCAAAGGAACTCCCGGATCGGCGTCGTTGACAGAGACTACAGCCGGTGGTGGTGTGACGCTGCCTAATGTGACAGGAGTAACGAGTGGATATACGTTCTTAGGTTGGGCCACCAGCAGCACGGCTACTACGCCGGATGCAGGTACGGCAGGGCAGAATTTCAAGAGTGCTGTGAACTGCACGTTGTGGGCAGTGTATAAGCGTGAAGGTTATGTGAATGTAGAATATAGTTTAGAGGGTATAACAAAGGTAACCGGTCCTGCGGCAGGAGAGTTCCAGAAGACAGGAGGTTATTCGGCTACGTTCACAGCCACAGAAGGCAAGTATGAACCCTTGACGGAGGATAACTGCTTGTACGAGGTGACGGTGAATGGAGTAGATAAAACCAGCAATTATGCAAGTTTGGCAGGCAATACATTGACTATCACGATTGCGGCAGCAAATATCACGGGTGACATCGTAGTGACGATTATTGGTACAAAGATTAAAGGTAGCAATACCTTTGAACTGATAGAGAGCACGAGTGAGTTGAGTGCCGGCGATGAAGTGATTTTTGTATGTGAAGGCAAGGGAGTAGCTGCCACTAACTTGGTGTATGAAAAGACGTTCTTAGGTTATGAAGAAGTGACAATCACGGATCATCAAGTTGATTTAGAGGATGACAGTGAAGTGCAAGTCTTTACTTTAGGAGGTACGACAGGTAACTGGACCTTTGCTCGTGAAGATGGTACTAAATTAGGTGTGACGGCGGTGAAGAACATTTCGTTTGGAAGCAGTGCCACCAACACTTGGACGATTAGTATTAGTTCAGGAACAGCCAGTGTAACGAGTACGACTTCGAGTTATGGTACGATGAAGTACAACAGCAGTGCTCCTCGATTCACAACGTACGCCAGCGGACAGGATGATATTCAACTCTATCATCGCGCAGCAGCTATTGTTCAAACAGCTGGTACTGCCAGCTTTGAGAATAGTAATGTAACGTTGACGGTAGGTGATGTACAGGGTCAAGTAGTGCATACTAATTCCAATGGCGAAGTAACGTATTCGTCCAATAATACGGATGTTGCTACAGTAGATGCCACGACGGGTGCGGTAACGGCTATTAAGCAAGGAACGGCTACTATTACCGCTAATGTGGAAGCGAATAAACGTTATACGGCAGCCAGTGCATCTTATACGGTAACGGTTGAGCGTGCGACGGCTACGATTACGTCGGTGGATAATTTCACAGTGAAAGTAGGAAAGACGTACACATTAGATGCCACAACAACTTCGGATGCAGCGATTGCGTATGCGATTGCGGACGGCAGTAAATTATCAGGAAATGGAAAAGTCTTTACCGGTGTAGTTGCAGGAAATACGACGGTGACGCTGAGTACAGCTCAGACGGATAAGTATGCAGCAGCACAGAAGGTAGTGAATGTAACAGTAGAAGCCGTAGTAATGCATGATGTAAATTGGAGTGCCGATGATGCCGTTAGTACAGTTAAGTACGAAGACGGTGAAGCCTTAGTGGCTCCTGCTCAACCGGCTAACTGCTCGGCAGATCGTATCTTCCAAGGTTGGACATCCAATAGCACTTATTCCGGCGATGTGGCTCCAACGTATATCACGTTAGGAAATGCTGTAACTGCTGATGCTACTTATTATGCAGTATATGCGACGGTAGAGAATGGTGCATCTGCTCCGGTAGTGGTGAATAAGAATAACTTTACTAGTGCAGCAGGAAATTTAGATGCAAATATATCCTATAGTTCTGCAAAGGGTAATGGTACATCTGATCCATACGTAACAGATGGATTTATACGTATTTATCAAGGCGGTGGTATCTTTACAGTCAGTGCCAAGAATGGTAAAAAGATTTCATCTATTACGTTAGGCACTCATCAGAGCACCACTATTGATGTTAAAGTGGATGGTAGTAGTTATGTGACGGAGCAATCTATGTCCACCTCCACACCATATACGGCTTCTGAGTTAGATGCAACGACTATTGCATTCTATTGCATGGGAGATAAGACTCATCGTTTAGAGGTTAATCAATTATCTGTAACATATCAGGATGCCGGTGCATCGGTTGTTAAGTCCGACTTCTCGACTACATGTACAGCAGCGGCTGCGGTAGATCCGACTTTGGAGTTTGAGTCAGCCAGCGAGACGATGACGGTGGGTGAGAAGAAAGTGGTTGCTGCAACGTCCAATTCGACGGGTGCGATTACGTATGATATCACTTCGGGTGATGCAGCCACGGTGAATGCTTCCACAGGTGAGGTAACGGCCGTTAAACAAGGAACGGTCACCTTACGTGCAACGGTAGCAGCGACGGCTAAGTATAATCAGAAGACGGCAGATTGCACGATAACGGTGAACCGTGCGACAGGTACGATTACGGCTAATGATGTAACCGTGAAAGTAAAAGCGACTAAGAGTATTGGTGCAACGACCAATTCGGATGCGACGATTAGTTATATCTCTGCTGCAACGGGTACGGCTACTGTTAGTGATGCAGGTGTAGTGACCGGTAAGGCAGAAGGTAGCACTACGATTACGATGAATGTGGCTCAGACGGATAAATATACTGCTGCCCAGAAAGTGATTAACGTGACTGTAACGGCTGCGGCTGTAGCACCGAGTGTTAGTTTTGCAGAAAGCAGCGTGACGGCTAAGTATGGCGAGGCTGTTGAGCAAAAGGCTACCACTAATTCGGATGGTGCGATTACGTATGCTATCACTCCGGACGATACAGATGTGGCTACAGTGGATCCGGAGACCGGTGAGGTAACGATTAAGGCGGTAGGAACGGTGACGATCACGGCTACTGTAGCTAAAACGGACAACTTTACTGCAGGAAATGCATCTTATACATTGACCATCAATAAAGGTCAGGCAGTAATTACGCTGAATACATTGACTAACACGGTTCAAGTAGGTGGTATCATTGCCGGCGGTTGGGCAAGCACTAATATCGGAACCATCAGTTATAGTTCAAACAATGCCGGTGTGGCTATTGTAGGTACTGATGGTAAGATTACAACCAAGGGTGCTGGAACGGCAACGATTACGGCATCTGTAGCCGGAACGAGCAATTACAACGGCGCCAGCGAGACGTACGTGATTACGGTAACCGGTGCGTCGGGTATTGATATGCAGGCTCACGTGGCTTCTCCGGAAGGACGGTCGGCTTATACCGATTATGTGGCTAAACAGAGTGCATACTATACAGGCGATGCTGCCTACGCCACGATGATGACGCAAAGCGGTTCGGGATTGTTCGGTACGCTGAATACAAAGATGGGGCAGACCATGAATACAACGGGTAAGAGTTATAATGCATTGAGGGATGCGTATGTGAATGTGGATAGAGACCTGAATAGAGCCGGGGATATCATCGGTTATTATAATGGTAGTTCATTCAATGGCACATGGGATCAAGGAACCACATGGAACCGTGAACACACTTGGCCACAATCCAAGTTCAAAGGTTCGTATTCAGACGGCTCTAAGATTCCAATGGGTTACGATATGCAGTCTGTTCGTCCGGCCCAATCGAATGTTAATAACGGTCGTAATAATACGGCTTATGGAGCATCCAATGGCTATTATGACCCGGATGATATTGCTATTAATAATGCGAACTATAAGACGGAGAATATGGGTTCGTATCGTGGAGATGCGGCACGTGTAATCTTGTATGACTATATCGTTTATGGCGAGATGGGTGGACATAGCAATTCATATTATGATAGTAAAGTGAAAGCAGACCTGATTACACAGGTTGGCAGCAATTCGAACTCGGTATTTGAGTCATTGTCAGTCCTGTTAGCATGGCACATGCAAGATCCTCCATCATTGACGGAGATGGTTCGTAATGACGGTGCAGCTGCGTATCAAGGCAACCGAAATCCGTTCATTGATTATCCGGAGTTGGCAATCTTGATACTGAAAGATGAGGCCAGTGTGACCGAATACACGGTGACGAATGCCACGAATAACTGCACGATTACTCCTAATTATACGTACACGTTGAGCAGCGGATTTGTGACATACGTATATAATGCCGACGGAGTTACTCACCCAAGCGAGGTGTCTGTAGCGGCCACGAGTTCATCCAATAGTCCACGTGCATTGCGCAAAGCTGCGGCTAATGACCCAGAGTTTACGTATAATGCAACAACGGGTCGATTGATAGTAAGCGGTGTAAAGGCTCCGATTAAGATTACGTCAGTTGTGCAAGATGACCCAGTGGTGAACTACACGATTACGACTGCGGTGAACGAAGAGACGATGGGTAGCGTGACTGCCGGTGGTAGTTATCCGGAAAACACTCCGCTGACCTTGACGGCTACGCCAGAGGAAGGGCATAGATTCGTTAAATGGTTGGAGAATGGTGTTGAGTACTCCGTTTCCGCCTCCATCAATATCACCGTTACGGCTGATAAGACCTATACGGCAGTGTTTGAGTTGATACCTATTGTGGATGAGCATCACACGGTAATCTGGGTATCAGATGGTCAAGTAATTGAGGAGCGAGACTATGTGCATGGTGCAGCACTGGTATTGCCAAGCACGACGCCTGCGGACTGCGGAAGCAAGACGTTCAAAGGTTGGACGGGAATGACCAATTACTTCAGTCCGACACTGCCTCCAAGTGATATGTTCAAGACGGCGGGGGATAAGACGGTGACGGAGGATAAGACGTACTACGCAGTGTTTAAGTAAGAACGTAGATATAGACTAAGAGCCGGGGGAAACCTCGGCTCTTGGTTTTTAGGTAGGGGAGTTTTGTTGTAACTTCGAGGGGGGGTGTTGTAAATTTCGGCACTCCGTTTTGTTGTAATTTCGGACGCCGCCTTGCCTATCGGCAATTCCCCCGAAAGGTAGGTCGCGTCTGTGTTGTACTTGGGCAAGCTGCCTTGTTGTAATTTCGGACGCCGCCTTGCCTATCGGCAATTCCCCCGAAATATTTGTAACTTCGGACGCCGCCTGCTGCGATGCAGCATTCCCCCGAATGGTAGGTCGCGTCCTTATTAAAATGAGCAAATTTTAAGGAATAAGACTGATGTCTTTCTTTATATATTTTAGGGCTATTTGTTATGTGTAAACACCTACAAACTGCCCCAAAATGTATAAATATGCATGCAAAATTCATTTTTTTTCCTTAAAATTTGCTCATTCCAAATATTTGTTGTATATTTGCACGCTTTTTCCGTAGAACGGCTAATTCGGAAGGGGTAATAAGAGAGATAATAAATAGATAAATTATTAAAAATTACGAATATGAAACGTACATTCCAACCTTCACAACGCAAGCGCCGCAATAAACACGGTTTCTTGGAGAGAATGGCTACTGCTAATGGTCGTCGTGTACTTGCAGCTCGTCGTGCACATGGTCGCAAGAAACTGACTGTTGCTGACGAAGGTCGCCACAAATTTTAATTATTAGTCTAATTGATTAGGCTATAATGAAGGGAAAAGAGATACGTCTCCTTTCCCTTGTTTTGCTTTTAGAAAAGAAAATCATTATGGAGAATACAAGACAACAAAAGATTGAACGCCTTATTCAGAAGGACTTGAGTGATATTTTTTTGCGTTACGCTCGCGGTATGCACGGTGTGCTGATATCGGTGAGCGAGGTGCGTGTATCGCCGGATTTGAGTATAGCCCATGCGTATTTGAGTGTTTTTCCCAATGACAAAGTAGCCGAAGTGATGGCTAAGGTGGAGGAGGATACGCATAAGATTCGCTTTGAGATGGGTAACCTGGAGAGGCATCAGTTGCGCATTATTCCTGAGTTGACCTTCCACTTGGATGAGACGCTGGATAAGATGGAGCGCATAGACCAGTTATTGGGTAAATGACCAAAGTAGAATTGAAAATAGCCTGGCGGTATTTATGGGGCAAGAAGAGCCATAATGCCATTAATATCGTGAGTGGAGTGAGTGCCGCTGCCGTGATGGTAGTGACGGCTGCGATGGTGTGTGTGCTAAGTGTGATGAATGGTTTTGGTGTGGTGATTGAAGGCATGTTCTCACATCTCGACCCGGACTTGCGCATTGAGCATCGGCAGGAGGCCAGTTTTCAGACCGAAGGTGCGGCATGGGATTCGATACGTAGGATGGACGGAGTGGCGGTGTATTCGGAGACCGTGATAGGTACGGCGTTGGTGGAGTATAAGGACCAGCAGATTCCTGCGCAACTGAAGGGAGTGGACTCGGTGTATGAACAGTTGACAGAGATTGATTCAATTATTGTAGATGGACATTACGAGGTGTTTGATGGTAGGTTTTACAGCACGGTGATGGGCATCGGACTGAGTAATCAGTTAAGTGTAGGGGCGCATTTCATTCATGGTTTGCACCTGTATGCACCTAAGCGTCGCGGCGAGGTGGATATGTTGAGGCCGGAAGATAGTTTCAATCGTCAGACATGCTTTATGGCCGGTATTTTTGCGGTCAATCAGGTTAAGTACGACGATAAGATGATGCTGGTGGATATCCGTATGGCGCGACGTATGTTTGATTACGACGAGCATGAAGTGTCGGCAGTGGAGATTGGCGTCAACGGCGATGTGGGGAAGGTGAAGAGAGCGATAGAGAAGGTGCTGGGCGATGAGTATAAGGTGATGGATCGTTACGAACAGCAGGCGGATTTCTTTAGGATACTGAAGATAGAGAAATGGTTGACGGCGTTGCTGATGGTGTTTATTTTGTTGATAGCCTCGTTTAATATAATCGGATCGTTGACCATGCTCATTATAGATAAACGTGCGGATATACGTGTGCTGCGTGACTTAGGTGCCGACCGCCGGCTCATCCGTCGGATTTTCCTGATTGAAGGTTGGTTGATTTCGACATTGGGAGCGGTGTTGGGACTGGTGCTGGGTGTAACCTTATGCGTGATTCAGGAGCAGTATGGTGTGTTGCAGTTAGGCAATGGCATGCAGTATGTACTGAGTGCGTACCCGGTGCATGTAGAGATGATGGACCTGATTTGGGTGACCATAATTGTGTTGGGCTTAGGGGGCATCGCGGCATGGTATCCTGCTCATAAGATAGAGATAGAGAACGAGTGATGAAAGATATACGTAAGGAGTACCATATTTACCTGAAGTTAGAGCGTGGCCTGAGTGCGAACTCGGTGCTGGCGTACGAGCAGGACCTGCAAAAACTGGTGGATTACTTTGCCCAGACGCCGGTGGGTCATGGTATAGAGGATGCCACGTATGAGGAGTTGGAGGCTTTTGTGTATAGTCAGTTCTCCGGCAATACATCAGCCCGCAGTCAGGCGCGTATATTAAGTGGGATACATTCGTTTTATCGCTTTTTGCTGTATCATAATTACCGCGATGATGATCCGAGCGAGTTGATTGAGATGCCTCGTAAGGAGTTGCATTTACCGAGTACGCTGACGTTGGAGGAAGTGAATAAATTGGTGGAGGCAGTGGATTTGAGTAAGGCCGAAGGTCATCGCAACCGTGCGATGATGGAGATGTTGTATGGTAGTGGTCTGCGCGTGAGTGAATTGGTGAATCTCAAACTGAGCGATATGTACCGTAAGGAGCAGTATATGCTGATTCATGGAAAGGGCAGTAAAGAGAGGTTAGTTCCTATTTCTCCGGAGGCGGATAAATGGTTTGATTACTGGTTGGAGGACCGGAGCTATTTGACGATAGAGACGGGTCAGGAGGACTATGCGTTTTTGAACTGCCGAGGGCATCAGTTAACGCGTATGATGGTCTTCACTATTATCCGTCGCTTAGCGGCAGCGGCCGGAATAAAAAAGACTATTTCTCCCCATACATTGCGTCATTCGTTTGCGACGCATTTGCTGCAAAACGGAGCTGATCTGAGGATTATCCAGCAGTTATTGGGGCATGAAAATATAACGACGACGGAGATTTATACGCATGTAGATATCCACGATTTACGCAAGGCAATCTTGCAGTATCACCCTGCCAATCAACAGTGAAGAGATGTATTGTCATAGTATGTGCGTTGCTGATGATGGTGAGTATGGCCGCCCAGAACACCACCATTGTGGGGGAGATATACGACAGTCAGAGTGGTGAACCATTGCCGAATGTATCGGTGTATATCCCCGGTACGCAGGTAGGCACGACTACGACGGCTGAGGGTGTTTTTTTGTTACGATGTGATTTAGAGCGTAGCGCTCGCGTAACTGTTTCCAGTATAGGGTATAAGACGACTCATTTTAGGATTGAGCCGGGTCAGTCGGCGGGCATAGATATTCCGCTGCAAGAGAAGAACACGCAGTTGGAGGATGTGTTTGTGTTGCCGGGTGAGAATATGGCGTTGCCGTTGCTGGAAAGAGTGAGGAAGAATAAGGGAGACGTTGACGGTGCCTCCGGGCACTCCGATAAAGAGAACGGGGTGACGGAGACTAAGTTGTACTTGAGTGATATAGAGGCGAAGCACTTGAAGAGGCATTTATGGAAGAGTCTGCAAGCCGGTATGATTGCGCAGAGTGATTCGACGTATTTGCTGCCTCTTTATCGGCAAAAGACCGTGAATGGTGTGAAAGAATCTCAGGCGGTGATGATGGCCGAAACGGACTATGAGATTTTGCTGAGTGGAATGGATGAGACGGTGGATTTTTACAAGAATATCATTCCTATTTATAACACCTCTTTTTTGAGTCCCTTAGCGGGGGATGGCAATACGTTTTATCGGTATTACTTAGTGGATTCGGTAGCGACGGCGCAGGGTAAGACTTATCAAGTGGATTTTAAGACGCGCAATCCGTATTATAAGACATTTGATGGGCGGATGTGGATTGATTCGGCATCGGCGACGTTGGTGTCTATTGAGGCGAATGTACCTCGTCAGGTAAGTGCTAATTACCTGCATCAGATGCGCATAGAGCAACATTTTGACAGTCTTAGTCATGGTGTGCGCAGCGAGCACCGCAGTATGTTGTTGGATTTTGCTATCAAGTCGGACTCCAGCCATTTCTTTCCGACGGTGCTGATTGAGCATAGGAAGAGACGCGTAGCGTCTGACGTTAACGTTGACGTTGACACGATGATGGCGAAGGTGGAGGATAGTCCGATTATGCGTACAGCGCGTTTTTTTGCGTATGTGATTCAGAATGCTTATATCCCGACCGGCACGAAGGTGGAGATAGGTAATGTAAGTGAGATTATCCACGTGAATAATCAAGAGCAAGTGCGCTTGGGTTTGCCATTGCGTACGTCTCCTACCTTATGGAAGAATGTTTGTTTGGAGGCCTATGCGGCATACGGTATAGGTGACCATGCGTGGAAAGGAATGGGTATGGTGCATTGGAATATGCCGACGCTCAGACGTAATATGCTGCGTTTGCGTTATGCCGATGAATACGTGTATTCTGAGGTGTCGGACTTTGACCGTCTGATGCGTGAGAATGCTGTATGGAGTCCGCAGATGGGCATTACCACGGCAATGATAAAGGGGCTATATAAGGGTCGTTATACATATAACTCTGCCGTTCGCAATCGTGAGATACGATTGGATTGGGAGAGTGATTGGACGGACCATTTAGAGACTCAGACGCGGGTGAGTATAGGTAGGATGGGGTATGGCGAACCGAGCAGGAATTACAACGCACAACCGTCCTTTAGGTACGGTAAGTTGAGTGCCGTTTTTCGGTTGAGTTGGAATGAGAAAAAAGTGGACTTATATTGCCGTCGAGTGCATATCTATAATCACTTGCCGGTGCTGTATTTAGGTGGTGAGATAGGCAGTTTGCGGAAGGATGGCGAAGAGGGAGAGCATGTATATGGTAAGTTGAATGTGATGCTGCGTCATCATCAGCCGTTAGGTGCAGGAGGTGAGTTGAATTATTTGATAGAGGCAGGCATTATATTAGGTGCGGTGCCTTTCCCTATGCTGAATATCTTTGATGGTAACCAATCGTATGCGTATGATCCCTATCGATTCACACTGATGCATAATTACCAGTACGCTGCCGACCGGTATGTGCTGATGCATGTAGATTGGAATGGTGGTGGTTGTTTATTCAATCTTATTCCAGGAATAAGAGTATTGAGATTGCGTGAGTTAGTGAGCTTTAAGATGGCATACGGAGGGTTATCGAGCAAGCATAATGAGTTGTTGACTTTTCCCGATGGACGCTTGAATAATTTGACTACACCCTACGTGGAGATAGGTGTAGGAATAGGAAATATACTGCGTATAGCAGATTTGATGAGTGTATGGCGATTGACGCACCGCGATGATCCGGGTGCACCTAATTGGTCCATGCGTTTTAGATTTCATATAGGTAGTTAGTATGTTAGTAGTTTGTCTTGCATTATTGATGCAAATCTCCGGATTCATCGAGACATTCAGTGATACGGCTGCGGCTCATGAGCAATGGTTAGGCGACTGGTCTAATCTGACGATTAATAGTAAGGGTCAATTACAGAATCATGTGGGTGGTGCTGCGGAGAGTTTGCTTATCCGACCTTCGGACGCTTCGGTGGATGCCGAATGGAGTTTTTGGACGCGTATCTATGGTGGTTGTTCGGCGTATAACTTGACCCGGTTTTATCTGATGGAAGATGAGGAGTTGCAGGAAGGTTATTATGTACAGGTAGGTGGCACGAATAAGAATGTGACGTTATATCGTCTGCATCGGGGCGGAGGCACAAAGGTGATAGAGAACGAAGATCGTGTAAAAGGATTGGGTTCGGACGCGAGAGTGAATGTTAGATTGACTCGTTCGGAGGATGGTGTGATGCGTCTGTATAGTAATGTAGAAAGGCAGGATACAGCGGAGATATGTGAAGGTAGTTACTGGATTGATTGGCTACAGCCGCAATGGGTGGGGCTGATGCTTAAGAATAGTAAGGATAGAGGAACGGATATGTATTTTGATAGTATTGTGGTGAGGGGAGAGATGCAACATGAACCTATTCCTGAACCTCAGCCGGAGGTGGGGGAAGTGACATTGGCTTTATCCAACGAGTGTCTATCGTTGAATGGGGACGGATATGAGGACGAAGTGAGAATTGATTATACCATTGCTAATGCAGAGGAGGACGAGACCGGGTATTGGTATACTGCGGCTATCTATGATGCGGATGGTGTTATTGTGCGTGATTTAGGTCGACATTTGCCGATGGATGCGAGTGGTTCTATCGTTTGGGACGGTAAGAATCGTTTTGATCACAAGGTAGCCATTGGTGTTTATATCGTTATTGTAGAGATTACGAACGAGCATGCGCGTCCTGTTAGGGAGCGCTTTACGATAGCCGTTTTACATTGATTTTATTTGAGTTTGGGATGAACGACCATCAGCATGATCGCGGCGGTAATCGCTGAGATGGTATCGCTTATGGGCAGGGCCCACCATACACCTTGTATGGGGTCGGATACGAATAACTTAGGCAGGATTAATGCCAGAGGGATGAGGTATAGCACTTGTCGTGTGAGGCTGAGGAAGATGGACTTGCCTGCCATACCGATGGATGTGAAGAAATTGACGGTTACCATTTGGAATCCAACGAGGAGCATGGAGCAAGTGAGTATGCGGGTAGGCAGGATAGTGAGAGAAACGAGTTGTGGGTCATGGGTGAACATCTTAACCATGAGGTCGGGTACCAGTTCGCCCAGCAAGAAGACGCCTCCCATTACAAAGGTAGCGCAGATGGATGTGAGGTACATGGCTCGCCACATGCGTTGGTACTGCTTAGCTCCGTAGTTATATCCCACAATAGGTTGCATACCTTGGTTCAGTCCCATCACGATCATGGCAAAGACGAAGGTTAGTCGGTTAATGATACCGAAACTGGCTTTAGCCATATCTCCACCGTAGAACATGAGACAGTTGTTAATAATAACTACCACGAAGCAGTGTGCTAAGTTCATGAGGAAAGGTGATGCTCCGATGGCCAACGCACGGCGTGTAATGGCTGCATCCAATCGCCATATTCCTCGATGAAAATGGATAATTTCTTTGGGATTGCAGAATATCATCAATTGCCAGATGACAGCAATTGCCTGAGATATGATAGTGGCTAATGCAGCTCCTCGTACGCCCATGTCGAACTTGAAGATGAAGATGGGGTCGAGTATGACGTTCACGAATACTGCAACGATGGTGGCCGCCATGGAAGACCGAGGGTGTCCCATGGATCGTAGGACGCTATTGAGACCAAAATATATATGGGTGAGTATATTGCCGTATAGGATGATTTGCATGTACTCTCGTGCATACACTATATCCACATCGCTGGCACCGAAGGCATAGAGAATAGGGTTGAGGAAGGCGAGGCCTACAATCATGACCAAGGAGGAGAGTAGCACGTTTAGGATGATGACGTTTCCCAACACTTTATTGGCACTCTCGTAGTCTTTCTCACCTAATTTGATAGCCACCATGGTGCTTGCACCTACGCCTACCAGACTGCCGAATGCGGCGCATATATCCATGAAGGGTTTAGCCACGGTTAGTCCGGATAGTGCCATTGCTCCGCATCCATGTCCGATAAAGATAGAGTCCACTATGTTATATAGTGAACTGGCGGTCATTGCGATGATGCCGGGCAACGCATATTTGACGAGCAGTTGGCGTATGGATTGCGTTCCTAATTCAGTAGCTTTGATGTTAGACACGGGCGATGGGGGTTAGGCAGTGATTAGTTGTTGAGCGATGTGATCAAAGATGGCAGCGGCTGGATGACCGTCTTGCATTGCGATAGGAGCACCTTGGTCTCCGGCTTCGCGAATGGACTGCACGAGAGGAACTTGGCCTAATAGTGGTACTTGCAGTTCAGCGGCGAGGTCTTTGCCTCCATCTTTGCCGAATAAGTAATAGCGATTGGATGGCAGTTCGGCAGGGGTGAACCATGACATATTCTCCACGATGCCGAGTACAGGCACATTGATTTTTTCATTTTGGAACATATCCACTCCTTTCCGTGCGTCCACGAGTGCGACGGGTTGAGGTGTGGTGACGACGATGGCGCCGGTTAGATGCAGTTCGCTCATTAGGGTGAGATGGATATCGGAAGTGCCGGGAGGCAGGTCGATTAGAAAATAATCCAATGTGCCCCAATGGCCATCTTGTATGAGTTGTTTGATGGCATTGGATGCCATTCCTCCGCGCCATACAACGGCCGAGTTTACATCTACGAATAATCCGATGCTGAGCATCTTGACGCCATATTGTTCAATGGGTTCAATTAGGGTTCGTCCATCCTCTTCCACGGAGTATGGACGGCAATCTTCGATATGGAACATCTTGGGGATGGATGGTCCATGTATATCGGCATCCAGTAGTCCGACTTGGAGTCCGCGCTTAGCCAGAGCGATGGCTAAGTTAGCAGCCACGGTTGATTTGCCTACACCGCCCTTGCCGCTATGGATAGCGATGATATGCTTAGCGTTGAAGGTGGCGTGTTCGGGATTGAGAGTGGTTGTTTTCTTGAATTTAGTATGAATCGTGACGGCGGCATTGGGTTCGGCATAGGTATGGATAGCCGTTTCGGCCGCCTTGAGCATAGATGCGAGGAAGGGGTCGTTGTCCTTGGGGAAGATCATGGAGAAGGATACATCAAAGCCTTGAATACGAATATCGTCTTCAAGCATTCCGCTTTCAATTATATCTTTTCCTGTACCGGGATAGCGCACATGGCGCAGAGCATCAATTATTTGTTGAGGATACATATTCGTTTAGTGTTTAGCGTTTAGCGTTTGGTAGTTGCGTCCGTAGGAGCGGTAGGTGTCCTTTTCGATTTCGATGTTAGGTTCGATGAATTCAGACTTTTTTGTTAATTGCCAAGTGATGTAGTTGATTTTGAGTCCACGGTCCAGCCACTGCTTTTCATAATGTGTTTGCAGTGCTTGTGCTTCGTGCATCAGCGGTTGGTTGGCGTTATTTGGGGCATATAAATCGGCGGTATCTGCGATGAGTGGGTATTGGTTGATGCGAATCATCTCGCGCGTGTACGTAGATAAAAAAGGACTATCGGTCTTGAGGTGAATGAGTCCGTCAGGAATCAGCACTTCTTGGTATCGTTGCATAAAGAATGACGAGGTGAGTCGTTTGGTAGCTTTCTTCATTTGCGGATCGGGGAAGGTAATCCATATCTCTGCTATTTCGTTGGGTGCGAAGAAGCGTGAAAGCATTTCGATGTTTGTGCGCAAGAATGCCACATTGGTTAGGTTTTGTTCGATGGCTTGTTTTGCTCCGGCCCAAAGTCGTGCACCTTTAATATCCACTCCGATGAAGTTTTTATCGGGATAGAGGGCCGCCAGCCCGACAGTGTATTCTCCGCGTCCGCACCCTAATTCGAGTACGATAGGATTTGGGTTGTGGAAGTATGTATCGTGCCAATGTCCGCGCATGGCTTGTACGGATGTGTCTTCGCGACTCTCAAACTTACCTTCGGCATTGAGTTGTCCGATGGCGCATTGGAAGACGTTGGAGAACGTCTCCATCTCTGCAAATTTTTTGAGTTTATTTTTCCCCATATTATTCAGGCTGATTTCGGATTATTTCCACTCCTATATCTGAGATGCCAGGTAGGAGTTGCGTGCGCATACCATGCTGGACGGTGAGGGTATAGATAGTATCGGTGAAGCGCATGTTTTCGCGATACAGTACCGGCATTTCAATGACGGATTGTCCATTGCCGAGCCATTGTCCGCGGTCATTAGCCAGATAGAACTCAATGGTATCGTAATGCACGGTGTTTTCTCCGATGAATAGCCACATATTTTGGTACGGATAGGCATCGGTATGTCTGACATGCAGCAGTACATTGTAGGTATGGGTGGTATCCGAAACTGGGATGTCAAACCGGAGGATGGAGTCCTCATTCCAGCCGGTCAAGGGAACGGGTTGGAAGTCATTGTAGATAGTGCGGTTATGGCATGCGATGAGGCATAAACTACTGATTATGATGAGGATGTTTCTGCGCATCATGACGGCGGTTATTTTTGTTTTTATTCTTGCGGTCGAATCGTGTTACATCTCCTTCCGCCACATCATTTTGGAATCCCAATTCGGGTTCGTCCTCCTCCTCAATCACGGGTGAACCTAATATGATGCCATGTTTTTTAGCGTCCTCATAAACAGGCACTTCGTAGTTGAGACAGCATTTGAGTTTAGCGCATTGTCCGGCCAGTTTTTGTGGGTTAGGAGAGATATGTTGCAAGCGTGCAGCACCGGTGCCGACACTATTGAATTGGGTCATCCATGTAGAACAACATAGTTCGCGTCCGCAAGGTCCTGTGCCACCGATACGTCCGGCTTCCTGTCGAGCTCCGATTTGTTTCATTTCAATACGGATGCGGAAGGTTTCGGCATAGACTTTGATGAGTTGCCTAAAATCCACGCGTCCATCGGCAATGTAGTAGAAGATAGCCTTGTTGCCATCACCTTGATATTCCACATCGCCAATCTTCATTTCGAGTCCCAATGACTTGGCAAGTCGTCGTGCATCGATCATCGTGGCATGCTCTTTAGCGTGCGCTTCGGCAGCACGTTTGAGATCTTGCTCGGTAGCCAAACGGTAGATTGAACGTATTTCGTATCGGTCCAAGTCAATACGATATTTCTTCATTTGGTTAAGCACCAATTTGCCGGTTAGGGTTACTTCACCAATATCGTGTCCGGGATTGCCTTCTACGGCCACGAGTGTGCCTTTTTCAAGTGGTAAATGGTTTTCATTGCGATAATAGCCCTTGCGGGTATTCTTGAATTGTACCTCCACCAAGTCGGTAGCTGAGATGTTTTCCGGCAGGTCGCTCAGCCAATCCACCACGGGCAGCATGTGCGCTGAGTTGCGGCGGCAGGCTTTGTTGGAGAATTGGCAGGACTCATTGTTTAATGTAAACTTATCATTCATAAGGATATATTATTTCTTAATCAATACAATCATTTGCAAGCATAAATCAAAGAAAATGATTTTAGCATTTCCGTTTTGGGCTATTTGTTGTTCTGCTCGGTCCAGTTCATTCATAATGGCTTCAACGTTACCGTTATGGATGAATGGTGCGAACTTGGTAGAGAACGCATTTTCCTCAGCCGTTTGGTAATTCATTTGCGGCTGTTGGAGGTTATAAATATAGTTTTCTCTTACTTGCCGTTGGGCATATTGTAGGAAGGCTTTTTGTCGTTCGCGACCGACTTTAGCGTCCGCCATATCGTTACTCCATTTGCGCAGTTCTTGCAACGCTGCATAGTCTTTTTGTCGTCCCACTTTCCAAGCGCGTCGCATCAAGGCCACAAAATCGTTAAAGAACTGGTTATTTTGTTCGGATTCATCGGCTAAACGCTGAGCGGCTAAGTAACTGCCGTTGGCGATATGTGCAATCTCCGGAGAGAACAATTGTCCAAGGAGTTGTTCTTCCAAGCGGGGTACTCTAATTTGTTGCACACGACTTAGGATGGTAGATAGTAATTCGTCAGGATGCTCACTAACGAGCAGGAAGAGTGTTTTTTGAGGCGGTTCTTCGAGCAGTTTAAGCAGTTTATTGGCGCAGGTTGTGTTCATTTTTTCCGGTTGCCAAATAATCATGACCTTGTAACCGTCACCAAAGCTTTTAAGGGATAGTTTCCGCAGGATTTCGCCACTTTCTTTCTCATAAATCATGCCTTGTTTGGTTTCTACCCCCAAGGCGTGATACCAATCGTCCAAGCTAAAGTAAGGGTGAGTAGTGATTATTTCCCTCCATTCATCCATGAATGCATCGCAAGTGTCTCCGGCATCTGTTTTGACAATTGGGAATGCGAAATGGAGGTCGGGATGTTGCAGGTTTTGGAACTGCATGCAGCTGGGGCACTGACCGCAGCTGTCCTCTTCGGTGCGATGGGGACACGCCACGTATTGGGCGTAAGCGATGGCTAATTGCAGTTTACCTACACCTTCGGGACCGGAGAATAATTGCGCATGTGGAATGCGGTTTTGCTGCACGCTTAAACGCAGTTGTTGCTTAACCGATTCTTGACCTATTATATCTCTAAAACGCATATTAACTCAAATTACGATGCAAAGGTACAATTTTTTTTCCGAAAAAGCAAATTTAATTCAAGCATTTGTCTATTTTTTTATATAAAAGGTCAAAATTAGCATGTAAAACATCAAAAAAATGAAAAAACTATGCAATTTATTTGGTTAATTCAAATATTTATTGTAATTTTGCACGCCTTTTCGGTCGAGGTGTTTCCGAACACACCGATATCCCGAACTGCCATTCGGATGACGGGTTACCGATAGAAGGCATATAATACTATATATTAACTCGGGTGTGGATACGTGTTATCCGAAGCCCATAAACAACAAACAACATGGCAACAAAAATTCGTTTGGCTCGTCATGGTCACAAAGACTACGCTTACTACCACATTGTAGTAGCAGACAGCCGCTCGCCGCGTGATGGCAAAATCATTGAACGTATTGGTTCTTACAATCCCAATTTGAATCCCGCTAAAGTTGATTTGAACTTTGAGCGTGCATTGTATTGGGTAGGTGTAGGTGCACAACCCACAGACACTGTTCGTTTTATTCTCTCCGGAGAAGGAGTGATGCTGATGAAGCATTTGCAAGGTGGTGTTAAGAAAGGTGCGTTTGACGAAGCAGAGGCTCAAAAGCGTTTCAATGCTTGGAAAGCTGAGAAGGATGCCAAGAACGGTAAGATTTCGAAAGCAGAAGCCGACAAGAAAGTAGCTGAGGCTAAGAAAGCAATGGCTGCTGAGGTAGAGGCTAACAAGGCAAAGGCAGAGGCTGTAGCTGCAAAGCGCAAGGCTGAGGCTGATGCATTGGCTGCTAAGGCACAAGAAGCTGCACAAGAAGCTGCTGCTGCCGAGGCTGAGGCCAATGGTGAAGAAGCTCCCGCAGAGGAAGCTGCTGTCGAAGAAGCTGCTCCAGCTGAAGCTTAAGTCGGTTACACCAAACAGAGAAGTCCGAAACGCGAGTTTTGGACTTCTTTTGCACTATAGAAGAATGCTAAACGTCAGTATTGTACTATATGACCCTAATTGGACGCAGGTGAATAACTTGTGTGATGAATTATTGCGTGCCAAGTGTGTGCGCAGGATTTTTCTTGTGGATAATTCGTCAGAAATGACGTATTCATCGGAAGAAAAGGAAAAGATTACGTATCTATGGAATAAGGGGAATAATTTAGGGTATGGTGCGGCGCATAATATTGCCATTCGTCAAAGTGTGAGGTGGCATACTCCATTGCATTTGGTAATTAATGCCGATGTATGGATTCAGGCGGAGGATTTAGATTTGTTACATGACTTTATGATGGATCATGGCGAAGTGGGTAGTCTGATGCCTAAAGTTGTTTTTCCCAATGGTGAATTGCAGTATTTATGCAAATTGTTGCCTACGCCATGGAATGTGTTTGCTCGTCGTTTTTTGCCGATGAAATGGACAAAAAAGAGCAATGACCGGTATGAATTACGCAACATGAGATATGACCGTCCGATGAATGTGCCTTATTTAAGTGGTTGCTTTATGTTACTGCAAACAGCGGCAGTGCTGAAGGCGCGATTATTTGATGAGCGGTATTTTATGTATCCGGAAGATATAGACCTAACACGTACTATTCATCGGGATTATTTGACGTTGTATTATCCGGCCGTCACGATTATTCATGACCATGCCAAAGCCTCTTACCATAACTGGAAGATGACTTGGGTACATATCGTCAATATGTGCCGTTATTTCAATAAATGGGGGTGGTTGTTTGATAAAGAGAGACGTCTCTTCAATTGTCTTACATTGTCTCAATTCGATACGTTAGATAAGTAGCGTATATCAGCACCAGTATTATCCCATGCCAACGTTTAATCTCATGCTTAGGATTGGCATAGACAAACAGCATCACGAGGATGCTGCTCAGTGCTACCATGGCTGCATCTAACCATAGTCCGGGGTAGATGGGCAGTGGGTGGATAAGGGCGCTAGTGCCGAGAATGAAGAAGATATTGAAGATATTAGAACCAATCACATTACCGATGGCTATGTCGGTATTATGGCGATAGGCTGCGATGCACGAAGTGGCCAGTTCGGGCAGGGATGTACCGAGTGCCACGATGGTGAGACCGATAATAGCATCACTCACGCCTAATTGATGGGCGATGGAGGTGGCAGAACGCACAATGACTTCGCCACCAATAACCAATGCTATCAATCCAATGATGATGAATAGAATGGCATGGACGAGGCGCATTGTTACTTTGTTCTCGCTTTTTTCATCGGGCAAAGACTTGGCTACGCGCAAGCTGTGCCACATAAAAATAAGGAAACATAAGAGCAGAATGCATCCACCAATAGCCGATATAAATCCGCTTTGTAAACTGAAGTGCCCCCAATGAGATAAAGTTAACTCCTGCGGATGGGTATATGTGGCAAATAGCAATACAAGTAGTCCTGCTAAAAGAGACCAAGGCATATCAAACTGTCGGCACGAGCGCTGCGAAGATAGAGGATAGATGATGGCAGCAAGGCCTAAGATGATGAATGTATTGATGGAGTTACTGCCTAAAATATTGGTGATGGCAATTTCGGTATTATGGTTGATAGCAGCTACGGTGCTGACTATGAATTCTGGCATGGATGTGCCGAGCGCAACGACGGTCAGACCAATCACTAAATCACTAATTCCCATTCGGGTAGCAATAGCGGAAGCACCGTTGACTAACCAATCGGCGCCCTTGACGAGCAGCACAAAACCGACAATAATAGCAACTGCGGCAATCCAAGGATTAGCGAAACATGCTTGTAAATCCATAGTTGTGAGATTAAACGTTGAAGAGGAAGTGCATAATATCGCCGTCTTGCACGAGGTAGTCTTTGCCTTCAACTCCTAATTTACCTGCGGCACGGCAAGCGGCTTCGCCTCCTAAGGTGATAAAATCATTGTATTTGATAACTTCAGCGCGAATGAATCCTCGTTCAAAATCAGTATGGATTACTCCTGCGCATTGCGGTGCTTTCCACCCTGCGCGGAAGGTCCAAGCTCGCACTTCATCGCTACCGGCCGTGAGGAAAGTACGGAGGTTAAGCAATGCGTAAGCGGCTTTGATAAGACGGTTGACACCGCTTTCGGTAAGGCCGATTTCTTCTAGGAACATCTGCCGTTCCTCATAGCTCTCCAATTCGGCTATTTCGGATTCTATCTTAGCAGCTACTACAATCACCTGCGCATCTTCGTTGGCCACTACCTTTTTGACGCGTTCTACATACTCGTTACCTGAAACAGCGGAACCTTCGTCTACGTTGCAGACATACAGGACAGGTTTATTGGTGAGTAGGCACATTTCTTTAGCCGCTGCTTCTTCGTCTTTGGAGTTCAGCTCCACGGTGCGAGCATTGAGGCCTTGGGACAATGCCTCGTGGTAGCGTTGCATTACTTCAAGGGCCAGTTTGGCTTGCTTATCGCCACCGGCTTTAGCTTGTTTTTCGGTTTTTACGATGCGACTTTCAATGGTTTCCAGGTCCTTGAGTTGCAATTCAGCATCGATGATTTCTTTATCCCGAATAGGATTAACGGTGCCATCCACATGCACTACGTTATCATCATCAAAGCATCGCAGAACATGGATGATGGCATCACAGTCGCGTATGTTACTCAGGAATTTGTTTCCCAGTCCTTCGCCCTTGCTGGCTCCCTTAACAAGGCCGGCTATATCTACTATTTCCACCGTTGTGGGAATGACGCCGCGTTCAGGGTGACATAGTTCACCTAATTTAATAAGGCGTTCATCAGGTACGGTGATTACACCGACATTGGGTTCAATGGTGCAGAACGGGAAATTAGCCGATTGCGCCTTAGCGGATGATAAACAATTGAATAGGGTTGATTTGCCCACATTAGGCAGCCCCACGATACCACATTGTAGAGACATTATTGTGAATTTTATAGGATTAACGTTGTTATTTGCCCTAATAAGCATGCAAAGGTACAAATAAATTTGCATATATGCAAAAAAAAGAGTATTTTTGCATGCATAATCGTGATTATTTGTTGATGTTACGCATATTAAGTGCCATATTAGATGTTTTTTTTCCGCGAACGTGCCCGGCTTGTGGGCGATTATTGGAGGAGCATGACGCCATTTGTGAAGAGTGCCTTACTCGTTTGGATCGTACCCAACAGGCGTTATATAGAGATAATGTGGTGGAGACTATTTTTAAGGGAGAGCAGCATTTTAGTTATGGCGGCAGTTGGTTGTGGTATCAAAAAGGCACGTATTTGCAGAAGATGATTCACTTGGCCAAGTTCGGCCGTGGTAATCCATTGTGGTTGGAGCAGATGGGGCGAGAGGCTGCGAAGGAATGGAATGAATACGGCTTTTTTGATGGTATAGACGTAATAGTGCCTATACCTTTGCATCCCAAACGGTTGAGAATACGAGGTTTTAACCAATCCGAGGCGATTGTAAAGGGGATGTCTGATGTGCTGAATATCCCGATGGATACTGACCATTTGACGCGTGAAGTGAATAATAAAAAGCAGTCCCAGTCGTCCAAGGTAGAACGAGAACATCTGAAGGAAGGTTTGTTTAAGGTCAATCATCCTGAGGAATGGTATGGCAAAACGATTATGTTGGTGGATGATATTATTACGACAGGATCCACGTTTCGAGCAGCGATGCATGCAATGAAGGATGTCTATAATTGTAAAATTGTGGTATTTTCCCTTGCAAAGTCGAAATAGATTTGCATGAATGCAAATTATTTTGTATTTTTGCGGCTGTTTTTTGAAATAACGTAAAAAACATATAGGTATAATGACCAAAAAGTATGATTTTCTCATTATCGGTGGTGGTGTAGCCGGTATGAGTTTTGCTTTAAAAGTAGCACGCACCCAGAAGTACAAGATTGCGTTATGCTGCAAAACAACCTTAGACGAGGCCAATACGGCGAAGGCTCAAGGAGGCATAGCCAGTGTGACCAATTTATTGGTAGATGACTTTGAAAAGCATATTCACGATACGATGGTGGCGGGTGATTGGATTAGTGACCCGGCTGCCGTCGAGCAAGTTGTTCGTAATGCTCCCAAACAGATTATGGAGTTGGTGCAATGGGGTGTTAATTTTGATAAAAAAGAAGATGGTCAGTTTGATTTGCATCGCGAGGGAGGTCATAGTGAGTTCCGTATTCTGCATCACGCCGATGATACGGGTGCCGAAATTCAGCGAGGATTAATGGAAGCAGTACGTCATAATCCATATATTGATGTGTTGGAAAATCATTTTGCGGTGGAGATTATCACCCAGCACCATTTAGGTGTGCGCGTGACAAGAAGAACACCGGATATTGAGTGCTATGGTGCATATATCTTGAATCCGGATACGCAGAAGATAGATACATATTTAAGCCGAGTAACCTTGATGGCGACGGGTGGTACAGGAGCCATCTATGCCACAACGACCAATCCTAATATTGCTACCGGAGATGGTATAGCGATGGTGTATAGAGCTAAGGGACAAGTGCAAGGTATGGAGTTTGTGCAATTCCATCCAACGGCGTTGTTTCATCCCGGCGAGACGCATCCGGCCTATCTGATTACGGAGGCGATGCGTGGATATGGAGGTATTTTGCGTTTGCCCAATGGAGAAGAGTTTATGCAAAAGTACGATGAACGCTTGAGTTTAGCCCCACGTGACATTGTGGCTCGTGCCATTGATAACGAGATGAAAATACATGGTTTGGACCATGTCTGTTTGGATGTAACGCATAAGGATGCCGAGGAGACAAAGCACCATTTCCCCAATATCTACCAAAAGTGTTTATCCATCGGTATTGATATCACGAAGGAGTATATACCGGTGGCTCCGTGCGCGCACTACATGTGCGGTGGTATTAAGGTGAACTTGGACGGCGAGAGTTCCATTCATCGTTTATACGCCGTAGGTGAATGTTCTTGCACAGGGTTGCATGGTGGTAACCGCTTAGCCAGCAATAGTTTGATCGAAGCGGTGGTATATGCCGATGCTGCGGCCAAACATAGTTTGAGTGTCATAGAGAATTATGATTTCCATCCTAATATCCCGGATTGGGATGATGAGGGCACGATGAGTAATGAGGAGAAAGTGTTGATTAGCCAGGATATGCGTGAAGTGGGTCAGATTATGTCTACATACGTAGGTATTGTTCGTAGTGATTTGCGCTTGAGACGTGCTTGGGAACGGTTGGATTTGTTGTATGAAGAGACCGAGGACTTGTTCAAGCGCGTGAAGGCAACTCGTGATATTTGCGAATTGAGAAACATGATTAATGTGGGCTATTTGATTACGCGTCAGGCTTTAGAGAGAAAAGAAAGTAGAGGCTTGCATTACACGATTGATTACCCAAAGAATCCCAATAATAACACGCAAGAAGTGTGGTAATATGAGAAAAGCTATTGTGTTACATAGTGTAGTGCCTGTTCGGGCCGAAGCCAGAGAGACGGCCGGTCAAGAGACCCAGTTAGTCTTTGCAGAAACATGCACTATCATAGATGAGAAAGACCGATGGATGCAGGTTAAAAACGATGCAGATGGTCAGGAAGGCTGGGTGGATAGTAAGATGATTACCGAGATGAACGAATCCGAATGGCAGACCATGCAACAAGTGCAGCAAGGGGTGAAAGCGCGAGTTAAGATGCCCATGGCTTATGCGGTAAGCATGAATAACGGTCAAACGATTCCCTTGACAGCCGGAACGTATTTGCCGGAGTACCAAGATGGACGATTTTCTATCTTAGGTGTTCCCTTCCAAATTGATCCGACCATGGTGGCCGAGCAACCGATGGAGATGACGGAGGAAAATATGCTCAATACGATTCGTTTCTTTCTGAATATCCCCTATCTATGGGGAGGTAAGAACGCGATGGGCATGGATTGCTCAGGATTCACGCAATGCATTCATGCTTTGTTTGGACATCAACTCTTGCGTAATGCCGGTGAGCAGGTGCAACAGGGGCAGGAGGTGAAGAGTCTGGCCGAGGCACAGATAGGGGATTTGGCTTTCTTTGATCATGAGGATGGCAAAATTAGTCACGTGGGGTTGTTGCTGGATAAGGAGCGAATCGTGCATTGCAGCGGTCGTGTAAAGGTGGAAAAGATTGATGAACAGGGCATTTTTTCGGTGGAACGGGGTAATGTATATACTCACCATTTGGTGGCCATTAGACGATATTGATGTTTGGTGCTTTTTTCTTTGATTTAGACGGGACGCTATTTGATAGCATGGCGCATCATGCTCAGGCATGGGAGGAGGTGATGACTCGGCATGGGTTGTCGTTCTCTGCGCATGACTGTTACGTGAACGAAGGTCGCACGGGGCAGGATGTGATTCATGAGGCGATATGGCGTAAGGAGCATAGAGAGGCTACCGAGGAGGAAATATGGCGTATTTATCGGGAAAAGACCGAGGCTTTTCGGCAAAAAGGCGAAACGGGTCCGATAGCCGGAGCATCGGATGTGTTGGCATATTTACAAAGTAAGTCGCAGTTATGGATTGTGACCGGCAGTGGTCAACAAACCTTATTTGACCAATTGGATGGTGTGTTTCCGGGGGTCTTTACTCGTGAACGTATGATTACGGCCTATGATGTGGTGAAGGGTAAACCGGATCCGGAACCCTATATCCGTGCATGGGAGCGGAGTGGCTTAAAAAAGGAAGATTGTTGTGTGGTGGAGAATGCTCCGCTGGGCATCATTTCCGGTAAGGCGGCAGGATTGTATGCTGTGGCCATCAATACCGGAGTCTTGGACGATGATTTGCTTTGGAAAGCCGGAGCAGACCAAGTGTTTAAGTCAATGGCAGACTTTTTGAAGTGGCTGCAGGAGCAGTAACTATTTTTCTAAAGACAGGTAAGGCGTTAGGCGCATGAGTAAACTATCATTCATGGATGGTAGTGTGCGTATTTCGTCAATATGCTTAATGCGAATTTGTTTTCTGCGTAAGGTGTATATTTCTTTGGCTAAGGTCACAGAAATATACGGATGTCTTTGTAATCGATTTATGGAAGCATGGTTGACGTAGATAGGCCGAACGGAATCGACATTGACTGTAAAATGCTTTAGTACGGAGTCCGGAATGCAGTAACGCGATTTGGTAGAATGTCCGTATTGATCGGTGTACATGGCGTCGTCTTGCAGTTGGTCTGACGAAATAAATCCACCTAATTGGCGACGGTATCGAATGATCTTGCCGGCTGTGTTACGACCTATACCGCGAATCATCATCAGAGCCGTAGTGTCTGCTGAATTGAGTTCAATGATGGTGTCTTTTTTTATTGGACGATTAGCCATCATGGGAGTGTAATGAAGCGAGTCGGCATGCCGTACGCTATCCCACCATAGGCTATCTACGACACGTGTGCTATCGCGTCGTTTTAATAGGACTTGATGTAAACTATCACGCCGAGCGAGCCGAAGACTGTCATAGTACGCATTCTTCATAGAACGCAAACTATCATAATAGGCTTTTTTATCGATAACGATGGCAACTTTAGTGGAGTCTATATCGGTGACTTTTTCAGATGGATGCGGCAAAAAATGCAGGGCGATGAATAGTGCTGTAGCTATAAGCAGGATGATGATTGCCCCTAATCGTTGTCGGCCGGATATATGTGATGATGAACTCATTGAGCAGTGGATGTGAGTGTACCATCTTGCAGATGGGTAGTGAGCGTATCCCCGGGCTTAACATCTGTTATGCTGCGTACGATTTGTCCGTTGGCGGTAAGTAAACTATATCCTTTTCGATAGATGCGTTCGGGCGATTGCATCTGAATGGACTGGCGGAGCAGTTCGATGCGATGTCGGCGCAGCATGATTTGTCGATTGGCTGTTTGTCGCAATTGGTTACGTAATTGGTTGATACGTTCCTGTTGGAAACTGAATCGATCAATAAGAAAAGCCGCCACAGCGGTAGGTGTTTTGAGAGCGGTATGAACGACCATATCCATGATGCTGATATCGCGCGTATGTCCAATGCCACTAATAATAGGTAATGGGAACTGAGCGCAATGGCAGCAGAGGTTATATTGATCAAAACAACTCAAATCAATGGAGGCTCCTCCGCCACGAATAATAATCACGGCATCAAAGTGGTCGCTTTGTTCAAATACTTGTTGTAGGGCATGTATGATAGACGCCTCGGCTTGGTCGCCTTGCATAACGGCAGGAAAGAGAGTGGGGGAAAAAGCAAAGGGAGAGGAAGATAGTTGATGAATAAAGTCCTCGTATCCGGCGGCTTGTTGCGATGAAATAACGGCTAATCGTCTGACTAATGCAGGAAGAGGCAGGGATTGTTGGAGGTCATAGATACCTTCTTGTTGCAGTCGCTGAATGACTTGTTGCCGTTGCTTGGCCAAGTCCCCGATGGTATAGGATGGGTCTATGTTAACGATGTTCAGACTGAGTCCAAAAGATGGATGATAGGTTACTTCCACCTCAAGGAGTACTTGCATACCGACTTGGAGTGGCGAACCGGTTTCTTCTTGGAAATAAGCCTTTAGCAATGAATAGACATTGGCCCAGCAGGTGGCTCGCTGCTTAGCGGCGAGAGTGCCATCCGGGGCTTTTTCAACTAAATCAAAGTAGCCATGACCACCGCGAGAAGAAAGGGAGGCTATCTCGGCTCGTACCCAGTAGGTGGAGTCAAATTCCGTCAGGATAACTTCACCAATCAGGTTGCTGAGTTCAGATAGAGCGATAGATTTCATTGCTTCATTTGACGAATCGTCTCGATGGGATCTTGGGCATGGAAGACGGCACTACCGGCTACCAGTATATCGGCGCCGGCCTCAAATAACTCGGCTGCATTGGAGGCATTAACGCCACCATCTATTTCAATCAAAGTATGTAATCCGCGAGCCTGAATCTCCCGATGAATAAAGCGAATTTTGTCCATGGTCTCCGGAATGAACTTCTGTCCGCCAAATCCGGCAAAAACCGACATGAGCAGTACCATATCCACTTTGTCTAAGTAGGGCACTAAACGTTTGACATCAATATCAGGATTGATTGTGAGGCAAGTGCGCACTCCTTTGTTACGAATGAGCTGCAGGATAGGTTCGGGGTCGTCTACGGCCTCCAAGTGAAAACCTACACTCCATGCTCCGGCGTCGCAGAAGCGTTCCACGTATTTCTCGGGATGCACAATCATCAAGTGTACATCCAGGGGCTTAGTGCTATACTTACGTAGAGCCTCCATGATGGGGAATCCGAAGGATATGTTTGGTACGAAGGTACCGTCCATTACATCGACGTGCAGTAGGTCTGCGTCGGAACGATTGATACGATTGATTTCGTCCTCTAAATGAGCGAAATCTGCTGATAAAACGGAAGGAGCTATTTGTTTCATGTCGCAAAGGTACGGAAAATTTCGCATATATGCAAATTTATTTGCAAAAAATGCAAAAAAATCAAGGGCGCGTTTCCCAACGAACCCTTGTGAAAGAAAAACACTATTTATTAATAACACAATTGAAAAAAATGCTTTTTCGCATTTTATGTATATATTGTAATCAAGATTTATCTATTCGTCCACCACAATTTTATATCCTCTACCATGCACGGCGATGATCTGCACGTGGGGGTCATTAATGATATTACGCAGATGGTTGATATAGACGGATAACGAACGGGAGGTAAAGTAGTTATCTGCGGACCAGAGTGATTTTAGGATATGGCTACGTTCCACCAATTGTCCTTGCTTGCGGCATAAGATGAGCAGCAGTTCGTTCTCGCGACTACTGAGCCGTTGACCATTGAGGGTCTGTTGCCTTGAGTCAAATACGGAATTACCTAACTGGAAGCAGACATCTTGTTTCTCGATGTTCAATTCTGCTCGACGCAGGATGGCTTGTATCTTGTAGTAAAGAATCTCCATTGAGAATGGTTTGATGATATAATCATCACATCCGGCTTTGTAACCCAAGATGATATCTTCGCGAGTGGCTCGTTCCGAAACGATAATAATGGGCATATTTTTGCCACTTTCTCTCAGTTCCTTAATCATCTCCAATCCCGTCATTTCCGGCATCAACACATCAGTAATGCAAAGATCGTATGAACTTTTTAGGGCAAGTTCTAATCCCTCTCTTCCGTTGCTCACGCAATCCACCTTGAAGTTTTCCTTCATAAAGAATTCTGTTATCAACGATGCTATATTGGCGTCGTCGTCACAGACCAGAACCGATAATTTGGCTTTCTGCATAAAATTTGTTCAATTGTGGTTATTCTTTTCCTGTTTTTTTAATCTACTTTTTGCATACAAAGATTGTGCCAAACTAATCTAAATTGAAATTAAATTATGATTAAAAAAAGATAAATGTAAGATTTATTTGCAAGATTGCGAAATTTTTACTATCTTTGCAGTCGTAAATCAAAATCATAAGGCTATGCGTGTATTGCTGATATTTACCGGAGGAACGATTTCGATGGTTCGTAATCCCAAAACAGGTTCGTTGCATCCGGCATCGATGGAGACGTTCAAGAGTTATGTTCCGGAGTTAATTTCTTCGGAGGTGGAGGTGGATATGTTGCCGTTTGATCCGCTGATTGATTCATCGGATGTTAATCCGGACCATTGGGTTAAGATGGCTCAGACGGTGGTGGATTGTTACGATGACTACGATGGTTTCGTGATTTTACATGGCACGGATACGATGTCTTATTCGGCTTCGGCATTGAGTTTCATGTTGGAGAACTTATCTAAGCCTGTGGTCTTTACCGGCAGTCAGTTGCCTATTGGTGTGCTGCGTTCGGATGCACGTGAGAATTTGCTGACGGCGATTGAGATTGCTGCAGCGCGTAATGCAGAGGGACGAGCTATGGTGCCGGAAGTGACTATTTATTTTGAGGGCCGGTTATTTAGGGCCAATCGCACCACCAAGAAGAATGCAGAGCAGTTTGAGGCATTTGATTCGTATAATTATCCGGCATTGGCCAAGGCGGGAGTGCATTTGACCTATCGCGAACATCTGATTCATTATAACGAGCAGAATTTACCTTTGCGCAGTCATCTGAAGATTGATCGCAATGTGGCGGTACTGAAGTTATTTCCCGGCATTACGGCTCCGCTGGTGCAGTCTATTTTGCAAACGCCGGGTCTGAGGGGTGTCGTATTAGAGACCTTTGGTTCAGGTAATGCACCTTCGTATAAATGGCTATATGAGCAACTGCGCGATGCGGTAGATAGAGGTATTATCATTGTTAATAAAACGCAATGTAGCACCGGTTCGGTGGAGATGGGACGATATGAAGTGAGTCTGAATCTGATGAAAGCCGGTGTGCTGAGTGGATATGATATTACCACGGAGGCGTTATTGACTAAGATGATGTTGGTGCTGGGTGAGAACGATGATCCAGATACGATTCGTCAGCAGCTACTGACTCCGTTATGTGGCGAGTTTAGTGTGGTGGAGAATGCATAAATAGATATGTATAACATTTAAATGATAGTATGATGAGAAACTTAGAACCTAAAGGTTTGTGGGAGAATTTCTACAGCCTGACACAGATTCCCCGTCCATCGGGTAAGAAGAAAGAGATTGCTGCTTTCTTGGTTAATTATGGTAAGAGTCTTGGTCTGGAGACTATTCAAGACGAGATAGGTAATGTGATTATTCGCAAGCCTGCTTCGGCCGGTTATGAGAATCATCCCGGTGTTATTTTGCAGGGACACATGGATATGGTGCCTCAGAAGAACAGCGATGTGAAGCACGATTTTGAGAAAGACCCTATACGCGCGTACGTGGAAGATAATAAGGAGTGGGTGACGGCAGATGGTACTACGTTAGGTGCAGACAACGGCATCGGCGTAGCAGCAGCGATGGCTATCTTGGCGGATAAGAACGTGGTGCATCCTCCGTTGGAGGCTTTCTTTACGGTAGATGAAGAAACCGGTATGTATGGTGCCCATGCCTTAGAGGGTGGTGTGCTACAAGGTAAGGTGCTGCTGAACCTGGATAGTGAGAGCGAAGGTGAGTTATACATCGGCTGTGCCGGTGGTGTAGATACAACGGCTAAGTTCCCCTTTGAACCGGTGGCTGTAGAGGAAGGCGATATCGCTTTGCGTATCAGTCTGAAGGGACTGAAGGGTGGTCACTCCGGATGCGATATCCATCTGCAGCGTGCCAATGCCGTGAAACTCTTATTCCGTTTCCTCAAGGTAGCGGTATCCGAGTATGAAGCTCGTTTGGCAAGCGTAGATGGCGGCAATCTGCGCAATGCTATTCCTCGCGAAGCAGAGGCGGTTGTTACTATTCCTCAGGAGGGCAAAGATGAGTTTATTGAACTCGTAGATGAGTGGGAAGATCTGTTTATTAAGGAGTATGATGGTGTAGAGGATAATATCCATCTGACTGCCGAAGAGGTGGCTTGTCCCAAGCAGGAGCTGCCGGAGGATGTGCAGGACTTCCTTATCCATGCCATTACCGCCTGCCCGCATGGTGTTTATCGCATGATTCCTGAGATGCCGGATGTGGTAGAAACCAGTAATAACCTGAGTGCCATCAAGATGAATGGCAACAGCGTAGAGGCTTTCTGTCTGACTCGTTCCAGCGTGGAGAGTCGCAAGGAGGAATTGGCACAGATGATTCAGTCGGCTTTTGCTGTTGCTGGAGCAGATGTTGAGTTTAGTGGTTCCTATCCGGGATGGAAACCCAATACGAAGAGCCGTATTCTGCATGTAATGCAGGATATCTATGAGAAGGAGTTTGGTTCTAAACCTCGTGTTATCACTATCCATGCCGGATTGGAGTGTGGTATTATTGGTCGCAATTATCCGGGAATGGATATGATTTCGTTCGGTCCGACCATTGAGCATCCGCATAGTCCCGACGAGCGTGTTAATATCGCTACTGTGCAGAAGTTCTACCGCTATATCTTAGCTACGCTAAAGGAACTATAATCAATACTTAAAAATGGCAATTTCTACCCGAAGTTGCCATTTTTATTTGCATATATGCAAAATTCTTTGTAATTTTGCAGTGGCAAAGGAAAAGCCTTTTCCCTAGATACGGTTTTTCCGTTAAGCGGAAACACCATGTGCCCCGCAAAATGCAAATGATAGGAAAATAAATAGGAATAAGATATGGCAAAAGTATTATTTATCATGATGGCTATTATGGCAAGTGCCGTTGGTATGATGGCACAAGTGGACCAGATTGTAGGCGATTGGGCTACCGTAGATGATAAGACGGGTAATCAGTATGCGATTGTGCACGTTTACCAAGCCGACAATGGTTTGTATTATGGCAAGATAACTAAGATGCTGATGGGTTCCAAAAAACTGACCTGCACGAAATGCGAGGGGGAAGATAAGGATCGTCCTATAGAAGGGCTAACGATTATTCGTGGCATGAAGAATATAGATGGCGTATTAAGAGAAGGGCGCGTATTAGACCCTGAAAGTGGTAAGTTCTATTACGGCAAGATATATTTGGACAAAGGTAAACTGGTATTACGAGGTAGCTTGGATAAACGCGGAATTTTCGGCAGAAACCAAACTTGGATAAGAAAATAGCTGCTTTAAACGGACGAGAAACTAAAAAAACTAATAAATAAAACATTAAAACAATGAAAGCGAAACCATTCGTCAAATGGGTTGGCGGCAAAGGCCAACTTATCGAACAACTGGAGCAAATTCAAAACATCGTTAACGTCCCAACTAAGATGATGCCGATACAGACTCGTGTGACTTCATATCGGGTCAATCCTCCATTGAACACATCCATTACAATTCTATCAAAAGAGCAATTAGATGGGCGTTTTCAATAAGAATTTTGGTAAATTAGCAGACCTCAGGTAGAGTAATTTTCAAATCGCTTCGACTTTACATTTTACATTTTTTTATGCACTCACCCTTTAGACAACATACTATCATTATTAAGTGGAGCAACCCAATTCGTTGGGATAGAGTTGCTAAATTTGACAGCGATTGGAATGGTGGTTGGTATTACATCACTCGTAATATCTATCGAAATGGGCAATGTTATGTGACTCCCATCTATATAGGGAAAGCATCTGGCAAAATATCGAAACGCATCCTCAACCACACATACAGGGATTCCGAAAAGCCATTCCTTAGAGAATATGGTGAATTTGAAATTAGATTCGGTAGAGTCGTAAGTCCCTTGAACTATCGCACGTCATACCACTATAACCGATTACTGTTGACGGTTGAAAGTGCACTCATAACCGAGATATATCCGAAGTGTAACTGTTCACAAACTCAACGATATACACCTTGGTACAAGCTCGTAATTAAGAATACAGGCAAACACGATCGTATTCCAGATACTATCACCACAGAATCCCAAGCCGCTCATCATCTATCTCTTCCGTCTTGGTGGGATGGAACCATAGTTTGAAACCTCTTCCTGAAACTTGTACCATGAGCGTTCTCCCGTCCGCAAAAAGGCATGGTGTTTCCGCTTAACGGGAAAGGCGAATATAAAAATGGACGAGACGGGAATGGGTGACCTTTGGGTCACCTTTTTTTATAGTTTTTATAAATTACAATCATAACCGTTTGGTATATAATAGGTTATGAGAGATTGTTAAAAAAATGATATTTGTGTTTGCATATATCAAAAAAAGCAGACCGCTACGCGTAAGTACGACATATCGTCTAAAGTCAATTTCTCCGTCAACGATGCCGGCCTACCTGAACTCGCGCAGTTATCCGCGCCCAGTCAGTGTGCGACCCCATCAGCAGGGTCGCGCACGTACGCGTCTTCCCCTTCTGTGGGGGAAGACGTACTGAAAAACGTGCGCACGCGACTCTTGGAATCCAAACAGAAGCAATGGAGTTATGACCATCTAAAAACATTTGCCCAACAATTAGGTATAACACCAATGACCATATGGCGCATCCATGATGCTGCACTAAAAAAAATAAAAAAATGCACTTTTAATGTAACCCCTTTTTGAAAAAAGGTCGTATACAAAATAGTAGAGGGGGATGCAACAGCAGATAGATGGCTTGTAGTTCCATTATGGATGCTTGATGGAGCCGAGAGTTAACCGACTGTTAACCGACACTTAATCGACCGTTGACAACCCTCCTTAATTTGAACATCTTAACAACCAAACATTATGACAGTAACATTCGACAATTCGCTGACGAGTTAGCAGCACGTGCCCGCTTCAAAGCTGTGGCTGCTGCAATCAAGGTTCGTAAGTTAGACCCCAACAAGACCCGCACCGATGCGGCTGCCTTCAAGGAGCAATCCACTTACAAGACCATGTACGCCTACCTCTGGCACG
>JAGHRV010000078.1 GCA_018066175.1 Candidatus Colicola equi
AACTCATATTAGCGCATTTGCAGGACCAGGTTGCCGACTTGGCCCTGCATCGTAATCGTTTTGCGGAGTTGACGGACGAGGAGTGGATTTTCTTCTTGCAACAGATAGAAGGCTATCAACGCACCAAGGATAAACTGCCTACTTTTGCCTCTCTCAACGCTCAACTTTCAACTCTAAACTCTAAACACTCAACTCTAAACTCCCCCTGGTGGTATCCTGTCAGACTGAGTTGCGAACAATGTTCGTCTGAAGCGACTGCTCGGTACAAAGCACGATTAGTGGCAGGTAAGTGCCATTTGATTGACCTGACCGGAGGAGCGGGAGTGGATACGTTCTTTATGGGCGAACAGATGGAGACCGTGGACTATGTGGAACGCGATGCCGAACTATGTCGATTGGCCCGGCATAACCTGCCCGATAAAGTGAGGGTACATAATAAAACCGCAGAGGAGGTTTTGTTGAACGAAAACGACAACAAAAACGACAACCAAACACCAAACACCAAACACCAGACACCAGACACAGTTATCTACATTGACCCGGCGCGGAGGGATAAGAACGGCGGTAAGGTGTTTAGGATAGAGGACTGCACACCTAACGTAGTGGAATTGCTGCCACGAATGCGCGAGATTGCTGATACGATTCTGATTAAGTTCTCCCCTATGCTGGATATCAGTGCCGCCTTACGTTGTTTAGACGGATCGTGGCAAGTGCATGTAGTCGCCGTCAAGAATGAGGTTAAAGAGGTGTTGCTTTTATCCTCTCTTAATTCAAAATTCATAACTCATAATTCAATCTGTGCGGTGGATGTGGAGGAAGGGTGGCGATTGGAGTTTACACAAGAGGAAGAGGAGCAAGCCTTTAGTCAATTAGCCTATTATCCAATTAACCAAGGGTATATCTACGAGCCCAATGCGGCTATTTTGAAGGCCGGAGCGTATAAGTTAGTGGGGGCACGATATGGACTATATAAACTGGATGCCAACACCCATTTATACCATAGCGAACAGTTAGTGCAAGATTTTCCGGGCAGGATATTTAAGATTGCTGATGGAGCAAGGACCGCTAACGCTGATGGAACAAGGACCGCTGACGCTGATGGAATAAGGACAGTCCATACTCCATACTCCATCAGAGAGCAAAGCGAACGGTCTAAATTTAACGTGCTGACACGTAATTACGTGATGGGAGCAGAAGAACTGAAGAAAAAACTCAAAGTGCGCGATGGCGGTAGCCGGTTCATCATCGGAGCCCGCCATAATGGCAAACCCATCATGCTGCTGTGTGACAGAATAAAGTGAAAAAAATATGACATTTTGGCAGATATGACATAGATTTTGCCAAATAAATCCCTAAAATGGCAGACGCTGTGCTTTGGCACGGCGTTTGTTGTAGTAAGAATTAGAAATTATTAACATTTTAAATTATACAAT
>JAGHRV010000047.1 GCA_018066175.1 Candidatus Colicola equi
GGTTAGGGGTAGTTACAAAATGGTTACAATTCCCCAACAAAATAGTTACAAATAGCTACGAAATAGTTACAATGATTACAAAACAGTAACATACAAAATAACCAAAAATAAGCTCGAAAATAGATGCATTTTTGTGCAAAGTGCATAAACACAAAAATGGCGTAAAAATACCCGGGTGAGCTGAACCCGGGTAAAAGAGCTTTATTCAGAATCACTATCTTTATATTATTAATCTAGAGCATATATTAAATTTTTAGTTTTCAGTATTGTTTACCCTGCACTGTACAGGAGCGATATTTCTTCTCTTAGTATCATTTTTCATTTTTCATTTTATGACATGAGCAAGAACATGAAAATGATTTTTTGTTTGCTGTTTTTATATCCCGATCAGCACCGGTTTATAAATAATGTGTATGTTTAATTACTGCATCGGAATCACACCCTTTTCTTTGATGTTTATAATTATATAGGATAATACTATTTTTTGCAATGTACAAACTATACAAAAATCAGTACGAATTTTTGTGTATTTAGCGAATTGTTTTTTTAAATACTTTTATGCTAGTTTATAAAAGGGGTGAGAAAAAATCATGTATTTAGATGATTTATGTACGAATTGTGCTATGCGCGACGGGTATAATAGTTGCGGTTATGATGATACTCAATTTGATATATTACCGCCTGTCGGTTGCTGGAAATACGACCGTGAAGAGCTGTATCATGAGCGCAGCAGATATATCAATAAAGAAATGGGGGTTAAAAACAGAAATGCCAAAAAGAGCGGATTATATAGTTACTGATATTACCAATATGGGGCTTAAAGAACTCGCGGAATACCGAAGAAAGCTAGCAAAAAGAGCCAATCAACGTCTCGTTAGACTTGAGCAAGCCGGGATAAATCCAAAAGCGTCAGCAGCGGAAAACTATGCATATAGATATTTAAGAAGAACACACAGAAATCGATTTACTGAAAACAAAAAAGCGCAAAATATAAACCGTGAGCGTGCAGACATTGCAAATCTCGAGCGTTTTTTAAATGCACAGACATCAACTGTTTCGGGTGTAAAAAAAGTAAGAGCTAAAGTAGTAAAAACATTCCAAAAAAAAGGAATCAACTTAACAGAAAAACAAATTGATGCACTATTGACCAAAGGTTTTTCGATACTCAAAATGTCTCTTGGTTCAGATTTTGCAGTTTCAGCGATGAAAGCAATATCCGATAATAATATATCAGTTGATACTTTTTTGAAACGTCTAGCAGATATCACTATAGAAGAAGATGAAACTATAGACGATGTTTTTGCTAAACTAGGATTGAAATTTAAACCGGAAACAGTAAAGAAAGTAGATAATAGCGTAAATCCGTTTAGGTAGGTATTTATATGTTCAGCGCGGAAATTAAAAATATAAACGGCAGTGAGACTGTAAAAGTCTATAATTACGATGAGTATGTTTTTCCCGCGCTTATGCTGGAAGAAAAAGCAAGCAACCGGCAGAAAAAGCAATACTATAATATCATTATTACAGCAGACACAGAAACGAGTAAAGTCACTGAAACGGATGCAGACGGGATAGAAAATCCCGTTGGTTGCTGGGTTTATCAATGGGCGGTTAAATTTGGCGAATGTGACTACATCGCAGGACGTACCGCAGAAGAATTAATACTATTTTTTCGTAGAATAATAACAGAATACAATCTCGATACAACGAAACGTATAGTAATTTGGTTTCACAACGCTGCATATGATCTATCGTATCTTATCAACGGTCTATATCAGTATTTTGTTGTTGATCTTTTCGCTATGTCCAGCCGAAAAGTTGTAAAATGTACGTTGGATGGATGTTTAGAAATACGGTGCAGTTGGAAGTTGGTTAATAAGTCATTGGCAGCATGGTGCAAGGACGTGAAACCATACCATATAAAGCAAGTTGGTGAAATTGATTATAATACAGTACGTACACCAGCGTCAGAGCTTACGAAAGAAGATTGGAACTATATGTTAAATGATGTTGCATCTCAATACGATTGTTTAAAATACGAGTTGAAAAACGAAACAATAGCGACAGTACCGATGACGAGCACAGGTTTTGTACGTCGGGCAATGCGTGAGGCATCCAAAAAAGAAACGCGCTGGAAGTCAATGTATAAAGCAATGCTGTTAACGCCTAGTCAATACAAATTGATTAAGAATGCATTTACGGGCGGATATACGCATTGTAATAGCTGGGATTTAGGAATTCATCACAATTGTTGCGGATTTGATGCAGAGAGTATGTACCCTGCTGTAATGGCTACAGAAAAATACCCAATGACAAAATTTAAGTATAAACATATTGCAGATATTTCGGAACTTGATGAAATCTGCTCAGATGGGTATTATTGTGTAGTAATGTCGATATATGTTGAAAATCTCCGCTTGCATGATATCAAAACATGGAACCCATACATATCATATAGTAAGGTAGATGGATTGACAAAAGAAGCAAAAGATACTGTAGAATTAGATAATGGCAAGGTTACGTTTTTAAAAGCCGGTATATTGTACCTTACTGAGATAGATTATAAATGGATGCGTAATCAATACGATTTTGATTCATATACAGTAATTTCCGTTATGATATCAAAAGCTGATTACTTGCCAGCATGGTTTCGCGACGAATTGAAAAATTGGTATAATGCAAAAACACAACTCAAAGGAGTAGAAGGAGATACGGAAGAAGAGACCGACAACATACACCGGCGCTACATGGAAAGCAAAGCAAAACTTAATGCGTGTTATGGTCTTACGGCTACAGATATAATACGCGATGAATATAGCTACGATCAATCAACTTTTTCATGGTCAACGGTCGACAAACACGTTGATACCTTCATAGCAGAACAGATTGAAAAAATGAAATTACCTTGGTCAAAAGACTTTTTGCCTTATCAATGGGGGGTATATGTAACTGCACATAGTCGCAATCGATTGTTTACCGTTGCAGAAGCTTGTGAAAGCCCGTTGTATTGTGATACGGATTCTGTCAAAGGGTATAACTGGAATATGGAAAAGCTGAAAGCGATCAATGATAATCTAGCACGAAAAGCGGAAGATGCGGGGTTTACTGCATTCGATGCAAAGGGAAACTATCATACAATCGGCGTTTTTACGGATGACGGTTTTTATAGCCGGTTTTCTGCATTGCACGCAAAATGCTATGCATACGAAGATGCAGACGGAAAACTACACGCAACCATTGCAGGAGTGACAAAGGACAACGGGCAACCTTATGGCAGTGATAAAAGAGTTTCGAAAGAAATGGAGCTTGGCAGGCTGGAAAATCTGCACGACGGGAAGCGTTTTGTTGATTGTGGCGGTACACGATCTGTATATATGGATTCTCCGCACGATATAATAGTAAACGGAGAGAAAATACATTCTTACGGCGGTTGTTGCATTTTGCCGACAACCTACGAAATAGGCGGAACCGTTGATTTACTAGCTGAATATGAAGCAGAAAAGCCCGAGCTTGCTTATTTGTAACATTTGCACAAAAACAGCGTATTAAGTTTGTATATATTGCCGATTGTTTAATTATAAAATATTTGTTATATTAATTACAACAAAAAATAAAAGTGAGGCGTAAACGTTTGTATAATATTGGCTATTTTATTTTCGGCGTGCTGTGTGGCATGTTGATAATTTTGGTAGCGGTATCAATTTCCCCAATGCCAAAAGAAAAGCAGGAAAAAGAAAAAGATTATGATTCCAGTATAGAGGCTGTATGTAGTAGATCACGCGAAGTCGCAAGAGTAAAGCCATCCGAATCAATGAGTTATCTATATCATTATTTTTTTGATGAACGGATTGATATATGGGAAGAAGATGATTATGATTCGTAACGGTCTGACATTTAGAATTTTTCTAGGTACTGCACCAACTGACGAATATATAACTTTTAACGCGGACATATTACAAGCTGCTGGCATTAGTATTGAGCGCGCAAAAGAAAATTTTATTAGAAACGAATCGAAAAGAATAGGTTGCACAAAAAGAACTATTCAGCTTGTTAAAGAATAATTGTTTATTGCAATTATTTATAAAATAATATTATAAAGGGGATTAAAACAATGGCACGAAACACGAAAAAGAAGCAGAACAATTTCAGAAAGCAAATCAATTCAGGGAAGTATGATTGGATGCAGTTAGATGAGTATGATGATGTTTTCGTGAAAGGAAACGAGAAAAGATTCTCAATTAATTGGTTCGGCGCTGTTATACATGGATGTGCAATCCGAACCAGCAACAACGGAAACGATTTCATTTCATTCCCTGCTTTTAAGGGTAAAGACGGCAAATACATTAAAACGGCGTATATTTACGCTGAAAAAGAAAGCGAAAACGAAGATATTTTGGAATGTATTATTGAAACAATTACAGGAAAATCTTGATAAAGGGGCTTTCAAGCCCCTTTTTATTTTATAATGAGAGGTGAAATGATATGCAGATACCATACACAAATAAAGGTTTCGTAGATATCCCCCGCGTCGAAAAAATGACATCTGCAACCCCGTTTGTGTTTATGATTGGCATTCGACAGGGTGCAGGTAAAACGTATGGACTGATAACGCATTTTGTGGAAACAGGGAAAAAACCGATATATGTCCGAAGGACAAAAGAAGAACGGGAAAAATTTGGAAATGCTGCACTCTCGCCTTTGCAAAGAATACCAGCAGCGCGAAACATAATCGGCGTAAATGATAAAGACATTACCTATTTATACTACAAAAACGCTGACGGCAGTATATCCGATCAGTTGCATGGTTATGTTGTAGACCTTGGCAGTGTGAGGAAAAGAGGATTTTCCATTATTGATTTTGACACGGTATTTTTTGACGAATGTATACCCGATAAAAACGCGGGTGGGAAAATTGATATGCAGTACGGCGAAACGTTTTATAATTTTCTCATAACGATACTATCAAACGACTATCCGACAGTTGACGGTCATCCAAAAATTTGGATGGTAGGAAATAGCGATGCTTTAATCAACGGCATTTTTCGTATTTTCGGCATAACTCGCACGGTTGAAAAGATGATTGGAGAAAATAAACTCGTTTACGTTTCTCCACAACGGTGTTTGTCCGTTTTGCTCGTGAATGCCCCGGACAACGCAAAAAAACGAAAAAGATACCCTATTTCAATTGTTGCTGCTGATAGCTCTCTAAAATCAATGGCGCTTGAAAATAGATTTGGTTTTGATGATACAGGAGTTGAACAGAAAAATCTACGTGAGTTTAAAGCCCTTGCAAGTTTTACAGGAGACTATGAAAGCTATACCGCATGGGTGCATAAAAACCCTTATAAACCAATGTTATATATTACTCGCGGCAGTTTCCCTGCAAAGCACAATATGTATAACACAAAAGAATCTTTCGCGTCATTGCTCAAAGAAACAGCATTTCGGTCTCGTCTTGAGTTTTGGTCTTTGGTGCTGAAATGTACCAGCGGAAAAAACCTTTTTTTCGATAGTATGACTAGTAAACAATGGTTTTCAAATATGCGAAAATAGTTGACAAAAGAATTACGAAAATATATATTATTGGTGATATCTGTATACGGTTAAAATACCGGGGCAATTATAGCCGATGAAAGACATCAATAACGGATATCATTTTATTAATATTTATAGGGGGTTTACATGGATATTAAAACAATTATCGCACTGGTAAAAGCTGGCGTTGATGAAACGACGATTATAAAAATAGCTGATGCAATCGAACAGACAGCACCGGCAGAGCCTGCACTGGCAGCACCGGCAGAGCCTGCACCGGCAGCACCGGCAGCACCGGCAGCACCGGCAGCACCAGCAGCACCGGCAGAACCGGCAGAGCCTGCACCAGCAGCACCAGCTTACGACATCCAAGCAGAGTTTGAGAAGTACGTAAGAGAAACAAACGCACAGATTCTCGCGCTCAATCGGCGCATGAATGGAAACGCAGTGCAGAACGCGGAAGTACATACACCCGTAAAAAGCATGGACGAAAAAGTTAATGATGCTTTTTTATCCATGTTTGAATAAAGAAAGGAGATAAAAAATGAGCGTAAACAGCATGGGCATTGAGCAAGCGAAAACGGTATTGTCCGCGATTGTATCACAGATGCAAGGCGGTACACTTGGAAGCGTATCAGTAGGAGATTTCACTACCGTAGCAAATAACATGATTCGAACGGGTTACGACCCCTTCAACCAGGCATTGACGCAGGTACTTGCAAGGACAATTTTCTCAAACCGTCCTTATAAGGGCAAGCTCGGAAAACTACAGACAACCGCTGAGAAATACGGCGCGATCACAAGAAAAGTAAATTTTATTGATACGGCTCTCGAAGATGATCAGCAGTTGTACAAAACCGGATATACCGGGTATTCTGACGGTGATGTACCTACACCAGATCAGTATGCATTTCGGAAGCCTAAAATGTGGCAGTCGAATTTTTACGGCGCTGAAACATTTCAGAAGGCAACGACACGTTATAAAAATCAGATTGACACGGCACTCACCAGCGCTGAAATGTTTGGCGAATTTTTGAGCGCACAGTATCAGAATGTTTACGACCAGCTCGAACAGGTGCATGAAGGACAGCGCCGACAGGCTCTTATTAACTACATAGGCGGTAAGTCTGTACTCGGTACGACGGACGCGAACGGCGGACATGTAATTAAACTGTTTACACAGTATAACGCAGACGCTGGACTTACCGGCGCGGATGCAATCAGCATTTCCAACTATTTGCAGCCGGATAAATTCGTCCCGTTCGTAAAATGGTTGTATGCTACAATAGAAACGCTGGTGTCTTACATGGGCAATCGTTCTCCGAAATATCACTACAACCCACAAATCGGCGGAAGCGTAGCGAATATCATGAGACACACACCGAAAAACCGCTTAAAAGCATACATGAATACGTCATTCTTTAACCAGATTCAAGCGGGTGTACTTGCTGACATCTTCCACGCGGACAAGCTGAAAATGGTTGATTATGAAGCGGTTGACTTTTGGCAGACTCCCACTGACCCGACAGCTTTAAAAGCAAAAATTATTGTAAATGATCCGTCAGTTAACATTACCTCCGGCACTACCTACGACCTTAAAGAATATACCGTTACTACAGGAACGGCAGGAACGGGCGAAACTGCTATTTCTCCGATTCTCGGCGTGTTGTTTGATGAGGATGCGCTTGGCATGGCCATCGTAGACCATTGGCAGATGGACACGCCTATCAATGCAGCGACCGGACATAGTAATACGTTCTGGCACTTTACAGATAAAGTCTGGAACGACTTTACAGAAAACGGCATCGTTCTTGCTCTTGCATGATAACGGCGTTTTTCGTGTTTGCGTTGCTGGTTTTGATTGTGTATTGCGTTGAAAGTTGGTGATAATATGGAAGTAAACACTATTATTGACTTGCTCGGCAATTATGGCATTTCTTTTGTACTTATGGCGTACTTTCTCGTAAAAGATTGGAAACAGACGGAAAGCATTATAGCGGTGCTTTCCGAAATCCGTGAGACACTCGCGGTACTTAAAGATAAAGAAGAATAATTGTCTACAACGCCCCTTGCAAGTCAAGGGGCTATTTTTAAGAAAGGGGGAGACATGGAAAAACAATACATAAAACTTTTTCAGATCATGCTAGGAATGCCATACACGGAAATTGACGGTATTTTCGGAGCAAAGACAAAAAAATATGCAGATGATATGATTGATAAAATACATGCTTTCATGTCAAAATTTCTATGATACACTTAACATTATATAAATTTTCAAAATATACAAACAGTACAAAACAACCACCTGCAACTGCTCAAAAGCTGGAACTGACAGGAGTATTCAAAGAAAACATATCTGTACTGAATCCCGTCATTGAGATATCAATGGAATATCCAGACGGTTACAACTACGCATATATAGCAGAATTGAAACGATACTATTTTATACGGAATGTTGTTTGTGTAACCGATACCATTTATGAATTTTCGCTTGCTGTCGATGTGCTTGCAACGTATAAAACAGCAATCGGGGAATTGACTGAATATATAACCCGTTCGTCATATGACGCAGAAGGGAATCTGTTATATAACTCGGGAATAATGGACAGCCTTTACCCTATAGCTGCTGGTGCTCCAACGTTCATATCTTCAAGCGATGTTAACCCGTTTTCTCAATTTGACGTTTACGGTTCTTTTATCGTCGGCGTTGTATCTGCAAATGGTGATATGGGCGTAACGTACTATTGTATGGATAGTAATGGTCTACGAGATTTTAACAATTATCTGTTTTCGAATGTAAATTGGCTCAATGTTACAGAATCCGATCTTACAGAGGGGCTACAGAAAGCATTGATAAATCCATATAATTACGTTGTATCGGTTCAGTGGTGCCCAATTCCGTCAGGTAGTATATCCGGGTATTCAAAACCTTTAAAATTTGGCTATTGGGACACAGGCAGAACGGGAAAAGCTATTTCGGTAAATGCATCCTATTCGTTCAGCGGAAGCTTAGCAATCCCGAAACACCCTGCTGCTGCAACTCGCGGAAATTATCTGAATCTTGCCCCATACAGTCAATACAATTTGCGGTTTTATCCGTTCGGTTTTTTCGCAATTGATAGCGAGATTGTAGGAAACTATAATACTCTTGATTGGTATGTTGATTTAGATATCGTATCAGGTGACGCTGCGTTGACTTTGGCAGTCAGCGGAAAAAGCAACCCGATCAGATACGCACAAGCGCATGTAAATGTAAACTTGCCAACTGTAGGCATATCAACTGATTTTAAATCATTGAGCACCGGCACGATCACGGGAGCGCTTGCGCTTGCCGGTGTACAGGGTGAATTTTTTAAATCATTATCTGACGTTTCGGGTTTAAAAGATATACCGGGTGCGTTGTCTGCATTAGGCAATGATTTAACTAACCCGAAAACATACAGTAATATAATCAGCGGTGCAACTGCTATGTTGTCTTCTGCTGAGTACTCAGGTAGTCAAGGCTGTTTCTCTCTGTTTGATTCACAAAGTATCACGTTGTCAGGGCGTTTTGCGCCGATTGCAGCAGAAAATTTTGCGCATTCTGGCAGACCGTTATGCGAACCGCGACAAATTAAAAACTGCAAAGGTTTTTTGAAATGTGCTGATAGTGATGTATCAATCCCGGGTGCAACCTTAACAGAAACGCAGGGAATCGGCGCGTTACTCGTTTCGGGCATATTCTACGAGTGAGGTAATTTTATGGGATGGAAATATGGAAATAGATATCTGTCAGAGGTAGAAATGCAAAACAACGCTCTCATAGTGAGAGACGTGCTACAGGGTGAAGCTTTTACGCTTAATGCAATAGCTGCAATACTCGGCAATATGGAAGCGGAAAGCACAATCAATCCGGGAATATGGGAAGGGTTAGCGCCCTACAGTGGCGGTTATGGTCTTGTGCAATGGACTCCATACACAAAGTATTCGAATTGGGCAGGGAGCAATTGGGAAAACGCCGGTAATAAACAGCTTTCGAGAATTGTCTACGAATTCAACAACGGCATCCAATGGAGCACGGAATACGGGCATAGTGTACAAATGACGGCGCTTGAATTCAAACGATCAACCGCAGACGTGTACACGTTAGCAGATGCATTTTTACGGAACTATGAAAATCCGCTTGTTATACCGCAACCGCAGCGCGGTGTAAACGCTGAAAAATGGTTTAATTACCTTTCCGGGCATCCGTCACCCGCTCCCCCTCATCCCGACCCCGGCCCCGGTCCAGAGCCGGAAACGTCAGGGCTTGAATTTTGGATGATGATGAAAATAGCAGGGAGGATTTAACATGTCATACATAAATTCTGTGCAGTCTCCACCGTATAGCGCCGATCAGGTTTCTTGGTCTTATATGGGCGTAAATCCGCAGACGGTACACGCGGACAGTTACACGCTGAAATATTTTGAGCGATCACTATATCAGAGGCTTGCGTATTTTATAAAATTGAATAATATTCCGCAAAGCTGGAATAAAGACTATTTACTTTTTCATTTATTTTTCGCCGGTTATGTAGGCGTTATTGACGCGAAAGGTAAAAACGGCGAAAACTATGGTGCTATTCCGCAGTGGGGCAGCTTATCAGGTTTCGGCATATACCGTCAACCAACAAGGCTTTCTGTTTGCAACGAATTTGTAAACATGCCGTTGCTAAAAATTGGCGAAGAATGCGAGATCATACGCATGACGAACGATTATCGTGGTATTTGGGACATCGTTCAGTTTTACGCGGTAAAGCTTGCGCTTGCATCAAAAGTCTTCGACATGAATCTTGTAGCGTCACGTTGTTCGCATATAGTAACCGCTAAAACTAAAGCAGCAGCAAAAACATTAAAAGCAGCCGAAGACAGAGCGCAATCCGGGGAATCTCTTGTAATTGTCGACGAAGCTACACTTTGCCCGGATGACCCTACAAATTTATCCAGCCCGTTCCAGGTGCTCGACTATGATGTTAAAGCGCAGTATATGGGCGAGCAAATGCTGCACGATATGCGGACGATTTACAACATGTTTGATACAGAGGTCGGAATACCTAACGCAAACCTCGAAAAAAAAGAGCGTATGAGCGAATCCGAAATAAATGCAAACGACGGCGAAACATACGCAAGAGCACAACATTGGGTTGAAAATATTAACGATTGTTTTAAAAAGGTAAATAAAATGTTTGGACTCAATTTATCAGCTGAATTACGAAAGGGGGATTATGCGAATGACTCCGATAATAACAATTAGAACTCTGCTTCAATGGGATAATACAATTTTTGATGATGTTCCTGTCCCGGACGGTGCGGACGCTGATATAATTAAAAATACAATTATTGAGCAGTGCGGAGAATTCGAAACGCTTTACGCATCAACGGAAGCAATGAAGTATATGATTATGTTATGGTTTTCTAAAAATCTTGTTGCTTTTGAGCATTTATATAAAGATTATACAGCTGAATACAATGCACTATATAATAAAGATGGAACGATTGAAACAATCCGAACGCCAGACCTGCATACAGACATAACCGGCGAAAGCACCGGTACAACACTCGGGGATAGAAGGACTTTTAACTCCGCTGATTATCAGAAAATCACACAGGACACAGGGAAAAACAATGCTAAAAGCACACAGGTTGAAACAGGTACAGAAAAAACGATTGTGCGTGAATTTGGTAATATCGGCGTTACAAAAACGACAGAACTTTTAAAAGATGATTACAATTTATGGATGCAGTATAATTTTTATGATATGATTGCACGTAAATTTAAATGTGCATTTTGTGTAATGGTTTATTAAAGGGGGTATAAATATGTCATTATATTTCGATTATCCGCACACCGACCTAAACAAACAAAACCTTGATTGGTTGGTGTCACTTGTCAAACAGATTTCGACCGATTGGGAGAAAACAAAACAGGACATTGATATAAAAATCGGTGCTTTCGACGGTATAACAGGCGCTGCAGAATCTGTACCTTACAGCGAAGAAGCGCGCGTAATTGTGACAGGCGGTACAGGTGAGGGCGACCCTTACGATTTTCTTTTTAAAATTCCGCGCGGTATTCCTACAACGATTGATAATACTGTTATACAGTACGCGCAGAGCAACCAAGGTACAAACCCCAATACGGTAACAGGTTGGCAGAATTCAATCCCTTCAATTATTCCTGGGAATTTCTTATGGACAAGGACAACAATTACATGGAGCGGGGAAAGCGGATCAGCAGTTGTATACGGTGTTTCTCGGCAGGGTGTCGACGGGAGCGGAAGCGTAGCAACGGTTAACGGTTATGTACCTGACACAAGAGGAAATGTACAGCTGCCACTTCCTTCGGCTAGTGACGAAGCACCGGTACAACTGAACAGCTCTACGGGTTCTTCTGGCAATTCTTCCGAATACTCTCGCGCAAACCATCGACACGGATTAGCGTACGCAACAACAAACCCACTACCGAACGGAATCGCTAACACAGGGTCAACTAGTAAAATTTCACGGTCAGACCATGTACACCCTGCAATGATTGCGAGCGTGTTAACTTATGGCGCTGACCCAAACGGAAACACAAACAGCACAACAGCTTTTAATAATGCGTTGTCTAATAATCACCTCGTTTTTGTTCCGGCAGGCACTTACAAGCTCGACCCTTTCACAATCCCCGAAGGATGTACATTATTCGGGGAAGGTTCTGCATCTTCTTTGCAGTTTACAGGTTCAGCGAATTTTATCACTGTATCTGACTATGCAGGTATTGATAATTTACAGCTTGATAATATCGGTAACACGCAGTCAAGTGAACACGCGATAAAAGTAGAAGGCAACCATGCAACGATTTCAAATGTTAAAATCTACGGGTTTTCGGGCGGTGTTAAATTGCTCGGCGTACTTGATAGATTGTTTAATGTATTCGTTCAAGGTGCATCAAATTTCACTGTCGGCATCGAGGTGAACGGCGGTGATGCTAGCGACGTTATCACGAATTGCACAGTAACAAGCGATCAGGAGCACCCTGGAAGTTATGGCATTCTTGTCTCTGATAGTAGCGCGTTAACGATCGAAGCGTCTTCATTCCTTTGGTGTGATATCGGTATCGGGATAGTTAACGATGTTGGTAATGTTTTCTCTCTTAATGCGACAGACTGCTTTTTTGATAATTCGCCAACTAACGCAGCTGTTATCACAAGCAATTGCTACCGCATTAATTTTATCAACTGCTGGTTCGCCGGTCAGCCTTCCGTTACAGCTAACGTTATTGATGATAAAGGATCTTGTAATTTCTCCAACTGTACTATCTGTTTTGGTGTAAATGGAATCGTAACCATGAACAATAACAGCGCTGTTAATAATTGCGCTTTTGGCAATGTAACAACAGGAATAAGCATCAACGGAGGCAGCAGAATAAAGGTTTTTTGTTCTCGTTTCGATAATGTTTATGATTTTGTCAATTCTCCGCAGTATGCTCTTTATGTTAATCAGGCTTGCCCGAAAATTATCTTGATAGGCAATGAGTTCAAGGTTAATCCGAATATCGTCGGTTTTAATCTAGCAACAGTTCACTTCGCATCAGGTAACCTTAATTTTACTCCGTAATTTAATACCATAGATAAAAAAAGACGCTCGTTAAGAGCGTCTTAATAATTGATTCTGAAAAGTCTTTGACCGCATTTATAAGATATAATTGTTATTTTACTGTCCTTTTGTACTCTAGTACGAATTTTGTCTAATACCTCGTAGCACGTTCTATCCATATCCCAAATGTCTTGTACTTCTAAAGTAATTTGATGTCTTTCATTAATTTCCAGGCGTTTATTCTTCTCGTAATACTTTGCAGTGATTTTAAACATATTATTCCCTCCGGTAGATCATTTTTTTGTTTTTTTCAGCATAATTACACTATCATATTTATTACAAGAAATAAAGAGTAAATTTGCACAAAAATGCATCTATTTTCGAGCTTATTTTTGGTTATTTTGTATGTTACTGTTTTGTAATCATTGTAACTATTTCGTAGCT
>JAGHRV010000033.1 GCA_018066175.1 Candidatus Colicola equi
CAATTAACATTATTAGTATGAAAAAATTAACATTATTTGCAGCTTTGCTGCTGGGTGCATTAACCGTTAATGCAGGTGATTACAAACACAGTATTGGTGTTAACGTAGGTAACCAATATGGCGTTTCCTACAAGGCTTTTCTCTTTGGTAACGAGAATTTGGCTTTACAGATTGACCTCGGTATTCGCTTAGAAGAAACTGCGGGTTCTTTCAAGTACAAAACTGGTGATTCATCGACTAAGTTTAAATTCAAGAGCGCTGATTTTTACACTTTTGAGGTAAATCCTAACGTATTGTATCAGAAGGAATTCTTCTCTTATGATGGTGGTAAATTGAGTTGGTTCGTCGGTGGTGGTGTTAGTTTAGGTTTAATGGGCGAATATAGTTCGTGCCAAGTTAAACTCGATTCATGGAATGACTATGATTGGGGATATCGTATTATTACCAATGAAAATGCTGCTAATACCATCTATGGTAAGTTTGGCTTTAATGCAATCGGTGGTGTAGAATTGAAATTCACCAAAATCCCCTTGGCAATCAGTTGCGACTTCCGTCCGGGTTACGGCTTAGGTTTCTGGGGCAAAAAGGTTAATGGCGTAAAACTGAACAACACACTTCATTTCTTTGATTATGAAATCGCTGTTGGTGTACGTTATTGCATCTAATTTAGACTACGTATAAAAAATAATAGCAGGCTGAGAGGCCTGCTATTTTTTTTTGTACTGTTACTTAATGGCACTTAATGCTTGGCGGACGCGGCGGAGGGTTCCGTCCTTGCCGAGAATGTCCGTGATAGCCCAGATATGCGGTCCGCGAGCTGCGCCAACAAGGCAGATACGGAAGGCGTTCATGACGATACCAACTCCGTATTCGTGTTCGGCAATCCAGTTCATAACAACGGTATTCAGCACTCCTTCTTCTGCGGTCTTTCCGGCAGGGGTGGTCCAATCGTTCTCGTCGATGCCTTCAAGCACAGCGAGCAGTTCGGTCATGTGCCGCGGACTATCTTCTTTCCAGCGTTTAGCAAGAGACTTCTCGTCATATTCGGTTGGTGCAACGAAGAAGAAATTAGCTTGTTCCCATAATTCGGGCACGAAGTTAACGCGGTCTTTCACCAAGCCTATTACTTGGGCGACGGTTGCTTCTACTACCGATGTACTACCGATAAGCACAGCACTGTAACCTGCAAGAGACGGTACTTTATCTAAGAGGATTGGCATGAATAGCTTTGCCAGTTCCTCGTTGGACTTGAGTTGTAGGTATTGGTGGTTGAACCATTTACCTTTTTCGTAGTCGAATTTAGCTCCGGACTTGCTGACGCGATCCAGCGAGAACTGCTGAATGAGTTCGTCCATGGAGAACATCTCTTGGTCGGTGGAGTTATGCCATCCGAGCAGGGCGAGGAAGTTAATAACTGCCTCGGGGAAGTAACCGCTTTCGCGATAGCCGGAAGAGACAGAGCCGTCCTTTTGGTTGTGGAACTCCAGCGGGAAGACAGGGAAACCGAGTCGGTCGCCGTCACGTTTGGATAGTTTGCCATTTCCGTCGGGTTTGAGTAGCAAGGGTAGGTGTGCAAACTCAGGCATGGTATCGGTCCATCCAAAGGCGCGATAGAGGAGTACGTGGAGCGGGGCAGAGGGCAACCATTCCTCGCCGCGGATAACATGAGATACTTCCATGAGGTGGTCATCTACGATATTGGCCAGGTGGTAGGTAGGCAGGTCGTCCGCCGATTTATACAGCACTTTATCGTCCAAGATGCTGCTGTTGATGGTTACATCTCCGCGAATCAGGTCATGTACGGTAATGTCCTCGTTCGGTTCGATAAGAAAACGTACGACGTATTTCTCGCCGGCAGCGATGCGGCGTTTAGCCTCTTCTATGCCGATAACGAGTGAGTTATCCATCTGCATGCGTGTGCGTGCGTCATATTGAAAATTAGGTATCTCGGCCCGTTTAGCGTCCAGTTGCTCGGGTGTGTCGAAAGCATAGTAGGCGTGGTTGGATTGGATGAGTTGATCTACGTATTGGTGGTAGATTTCGCGTCTTTCGGACTGGCGATAAGGTCCATGGTTGCCGACTTGGGCAATCTTGCCATTCTCCCAGCGGAGACCTTCGTCAATGCCGATTCCTAACCAATCCAGGGCCTCAAGGATATACTCTTCTGCTCCGGGAACGAAACGAGTGGAATCGGTGTCCTCGATACGCAGCAACATGTCGCCTCCATGCTGGCGAGCGAACAGGTAATTATACAAGGCGGTGCGTACTCCGCCGATGTGCAAAGCTCCGGTTGGAGAGGGAGCAAAACGAACACGAACTTTACGAGCCATAATTATGCAATTTAAATTTGAGCACAAAAGTACAAATAATTTTTGATATCTGCAAATTTTATTTGCATATATGCAAAAAAAAGTGTATCTTTGTGGGCTGAAATGAGAAAGATAGTCATTATATTGTTCGTTTTGAGTGCGTGCGTGGGTGCGTTTGCGCAATATATGGTAGAGGTTAAGCCCACGAAAAAGGTGCTGCATGTGGACCAATTAGGCGTGCCGGATAATGTGAGTGTAATGGATGTTTTGAAGGCGATGCCGGAATTATTAGATAGGTCCTTGTCGGGGGGCTATTTCTCGAATTTTAGTATTCAGGTGGATGGAAAAGATGTGGGGAGCAGCAGGGATGTCGTGTTGAATCAGACTAAGGTGGCAGAGGTGGATGTGGTTGAGATTTCGACATCTCCGACGGTTAGTGAGCAGAAGAATGGCGAGGGGGGTGTAATCAATATTAAGTTGAAACCAGTTGAGGAGGGACTTAGTGGTCAGGTAATGGTGGATGTTAGTACCGAAGTAGATTTGCAGCCGAGTGTGTTGCTCAATTATAAGAAGGATAAGTTCTCTTTGCGATCAAGTGTCATGATGGAATACTATGAGCCGGCGAGTTATTTAGAGTCCATGTGCGAGGATAGACATTTTATGATGAATCGTTTAGATACCACGTATGAGAGGTTTCTGCAAGAGACTGCTAAGTTACTGCTGAAATGGACTCCGACCACGCAAGATGAGGTGGAATTGTATGCTTGGGAGACGTTCGGTTATGTACGTGAGATTATGCATGCGAGGGAGATTATCTTGAATAATTACGAGGCTGACGGTCAGCCGGCTATTTGGCGTGAGACTCGCCGTGGGGGAAGCGAATATAAGTCGATGCACGATTTGAAGACCGATGTGAATCTGTCGTATAAGCATAAGTATGAGCGAGGTGGAGAGTTTAAGATAGAGGCTAATTATAATTATGCTCCTCTTCGTGGTGATGAAGACGTTCGTTGGCGCAATATAGCAGAATGGGAGATGTTTGGTGCAGATACGAGTTATGCTGCCAAGACGAAGGTTAATAATCATCAAGTGAGGGGCGAGATTAGTACTAAACACCTAGTTTTGCCTCAGACGAGCGAGCATAAACTGGATGTCAAAGTGGGTGTTAATACAGATGTTAGTGTGGGAGAAACGATCAATAGGTTGTCGAAGAGAGCGTTTAGTCAACACTTTATTGATACAACCGAAAGCAACTTGCGTTCCTTGACGGTATCTCCGTTTATGGAGTGGAATTATTCCTATCATAATTGGACGATTCAGTTAGGTGGTAGGTATCAGTTCTATCGCAAGGAGGAGAGTACGCGGGCGTTAGATTGGTACACTCGTGATGGTCATACTTGGTCGGGTAATCTGAGTGTAATGTGGCAAGTTAAACCGCACCATTACTTGCGAGCTGTAGCGGCGAGAAATAGTGCCTGGAGAAACATCGCTGAGGATAAGGCGGGACATCAAAAACAGAAAGTCTTGCCGTACTACAATGCCGAGTTGAACTATGTCTTTGATTGGAATAACGAGATTGATTATACGATGATGAGTTTAGGGCTGAAATACATCTATGCTAAGCCCATAGAGGGAGGATTCATTGGTTGTCTTGCCACTAATGCTCAACTCATTTATAAACATGGTATTTTCTCGATGGCCTTTGCGGGGAATGGTTACATAAAGAAGGAGCATTATGCCGTTGCGGACAAGAAAGACCAATGGTGTTTCTTCTATAATCTAAGTCTGACGCCGGTGTTCTCGTTGCGTAAGAACTGGACTCTTTCGGCACAGATATTGTACAATTCAGAAATGACGCTTCGCGATGCGGTGTATGGGGATTGCTTTTACACGCAACTGCGCGTTTCAAAGAATATAGGAAAGTGGAATATACATTTACAATTTAGTGATATATTGGATTATGAGACCTATAATACGGTGCGTGATCCTAATTATCTTAATGGTCGTCCCATCAGTGTGGAGCAGGATATGTATCCACGAAGTGTGATGGCAGGATTTGCATATAAATTCTAAAAAAAATATAACTATGGCTAAAAAAATTGAAGGAAAGAAAGAAGTTCAATTCTCGCTTGTTTACCGTGACATGTGGCAATCAAGCGGCAAGTATGTTCCTCGTAAGGACCAATTGGCAAAAGTTGCTCCGGTGATTATCGACATGGGGTGCTTTGACCGTGTAGAAACGAATGGTGGTGCCATGGAGCAGGTTAATTTGTTGTATGGAGAGAATCCTAATGTGGCTGTTCGCACGTTCACCAAGCCATTCCACGAGGCAGGTATTAAGACGCACATGTTGGATCGTGGTTTGAATGCGCTCCGTATGAATCCTGTTCCGGCTGATGTTCGTCAATTGATGTACAAGGTTAAGCACGCTCAAGGAACCGATATCACGCGTATTTTCTGCGGATTGAACGACCCGAGAAATATCATTCCATCTATTAAGTGGGCCAAAGAGGCCGGTATGACGGCTCAGGCTACGATGTGTATTACTTATTCCAAGGTACATACTGCTGAGTACTATATCAACTTGGCCGAGCAGCTGATTGCCGGTGGTGCCCAGGAGATTTGTTTGAAGGATATGGCCGGTGTAGGTCGTCCGGCTATGTTAGGCACAATCGTGGCTGCCATTAAGGAGAAACATCCTGATATCATTATCCAATACCACGGTCATACGGGTCCCGGTTTCTCGGTTGCTTCTATGTTAGAGGTGGCTAAAGCCGGTGGCGATGTGTTGGATGTTGCTATGGAACCGCTTAGTTGGGGTAAGGTGCATCCGGATGTAATTACTATTCAGGCTATGTTGCGCGATGCCGGCTTCCTGGTTAAGGACATCAATATGAAGGCTTATATGGAATGCCGCAGTCTGACGCAGAGCTTTATGGATGATTTCTTGGGTTACTGGATTGATCCGAAGAATAGTCTGATGACTTCGTTGCTGGTTGGCTGTGGTCTGCCCGGAGGAATGATGGGTAGTCTAATGGCTGATTTGAAGGGCATGCATGCTGCTATTAATGCTAACTTGCGCAAGGCCGGAAAGAAAGAGTTGAGCGAGGACGAGTTGCTGGTTGAGTTGTTTGACGAAGTTCAACGTATTTGGCCAATGTTAGGTACTCCATGCTTGGTTACTCCGTTCAGTCAGTACGTGAAGAATGCCGCTTTGATGAACCTTTATAGCAAGTCGATGGGCGAAAAACCATTCAGCCGAATGGATCCGGCTATGTGGGGAATGATTTTAGGTAAGAGTGGTAAATTGCCGGGCGAGTTGGCTCCGGAGATTATCGAGTTAGCCAAGGAAAAAGGCTATGAGTTCTATACTGATGATCCACAAGCACTCTATCCGAACGAGCTGCCTAAGTTCGAGAAGATGATGAAGGAAGAAGGCTGGGATCGCGGTCAGGACGACGAAGAACTGTTTGAATTTGCTATGCACGAGAAACAGTACCGTGAGTACAAGTCCGGTCAGGCTAAGGAGCAATTCAATAAGGATTTGATTGAACGTATGACCAAGGCCGGTAAACCTATTCCGGAAAGTCTGCGTCCACAACCGAAGGCCGGCGAGCAAGATATGGCAGCCGTTGCAATGGCGCTGAATATGTACGAAAAGGAAAAGAACAGTGCCGTTAAGTACATCGGTCGCTTCCAAAGTAGTGCATGGAACGCAAAGAAATTCTAATTAAGTATTTATAAAACATCAATACAATGAAGAAGTATAATTTCAATGCAGGACCAAGTATCCTGCCTCAAGAGGTTATCAAACAAACGGCAGAGGCCGTTATGGATTTCGAAGGTCAAGGTTTGAGTGTATTGGAGATTTCTCACCGAGCCAAGTATTTCCAACCTGTTATGGACGAGGCTGAGGCGTTGATGAAGGAATTGCTGAATATTCCTGAGGGTTACCGCGTGCTCTTCTTGGGTGGCGGAGCTTCGCTGGAGTTCTGCATGGTGCCTTTCAATATGTTGGAGAAGAAGGCTGCCTATCTCAATACCGGAGTATGGAGTAAGAAGGCTATGAAAGAGGCTAAGGCTTTTGGCGAAGTGGTTGAATTGGCCGCTTCTACCAACTCTATCCCGATGGATTTTGAGGTACCTCAGGACTGCGACTATATGCATATTACGACCAATAATACCATTTATGGTACGGAAATTAGCAACCGCAAGTTGGCTGAGATATACAAAAAGAAAGGTAATGTGCGTTTGGTAGCAGATATGTCGTCTGATATCTTGAGTCGTCCGATTGATGTTAGTCAGTATGATATTATCTATGGAGGAGCACAGAAGAACTTAGCTCCGGCCGGTGTTACGTTTGTTATCGTTAAGGAGGAGTGTTTGGGTCATGTGACCCGTCATATCCCAACTATGCTGGATTATCGCACCCATGTAGATGGTGGTTCGATGTTCAATACACCTCCTGTATTGCCTGTTTATACGGCTTTGCTGACGATGCGTTGGCTCAAGAAAAACGGCGGTGTGGCGTGGATTGATGCTCGCAATCAGAAGAAAGCTGATTTGCTGTATGAGTGCATTGATAACAGCAAGATCTTTATGCCAACTATCACGGATAAAGAGGACCGCAGCCGCATGAATATCTGCTTTGTTCCGAAACCCGAATATGAAGGTCTCTTTGATGAGTTCTTCCAGTTCGCTTCCGAGCGTGGTATGGTAGGAATCAAGGGGCACCGTCTGGTAGGAGGCTTCCGCGCAAGTTGCTACAATGCAATGGACGTTGAGGGCGTGCAGGCATTGGTAGATTGCATCCATGATTTTGAAAAAATGCATTAATCATATTTCCTAAGATGGCGTTGTCGTATTCCTTATCCTTGGACCCCTCGTCCTTTATGGTGCCGACGCGCCAGGCTCAGGGAAAAAACATTGAATTTACAACATTATTACACACTATGAAAGTACTCGTTGCAACAGAAAAACCCTTTGCCAAAGTAGCCGTAGATGGTATTCGCGAGGTGGTAGAAGCAGCCGGCTATCAGCTGGAACTGCTGGAGAAATATACTGAAAAGAGTCAATTATTACAAGCTGTAGCGGACGCCGATGCCCTTATTATCCGTTCTGATGTGGTGGATGAAGAGGTGTTAGATGCCGCTAAGCAGCTCAAGATAGTCGTTCGTGCCGGTGCCGGATATGATAATATCGATTTGGCAGCAGCTACGGCTCATAAAGTGGTAGCTATGAATACGCCCGGTCAGAACTCTAATGCGGTAGCTGAATTAGCATTAGGATTGATGGTGATGGCTGTTCGTAATATGTATAATGGCACCAGTGGCACCGAGTTGATGGGCAAGAAATTAGGTATTCATGCTTTTGGTAATGTGGGACGTAATGTAGCCCGCGTAGCGAAAGGATTTGGCATGGATGTATTGGCTTACGATGCTTATTGTCCGGACGAGGCTATGATTCAGGCCGGTGTAACGCCTGTGCATAGTGCCAATGAACTCTATCAAAATAGTGATATTGTTAGTCTGCATATCCCAGCAACGGATGAAACTCGCAAGAGCATCAATTATGCGTTGTTGAACCAAATGCCGAAGGGTGCTTTGCTGGTTAATACTGCCCGCAAGGAAGTGATTGACGAACCCGAATTGATTCAGTTGATGCAGGATCGTGCTGATTTCCGCTATGTAACGGATATCATGCCGGTGGCTGATGCTGAGTTCCGTCAGTTTGAGGGCCGTTATTTTGCTACTCCCAAGAAAATGGGCGCTCAAACGGCCGAGGCGAATATAAATGCCGGTATAGCTGCAGCCAAGCAGATTGTGGATTTCTTCCAGAATGGCGTGACTAAGTTCCAAGTGAATAAATAATGCGAACAATTAAACATATTTTTTCCTTGCTTCTGTTCCTGATAGGATGGGGAAGCGTATGTGGTCAGGTGCTGCAAGTAACGGCTGACCCATCTACGTATAAGACGCTGACGGCTCCTGCTCCGCGTGCATATAAGATGTTGGCGGCTTCTGGTACGGGCGTGGATCACGTGTATCTGTTCACGAGTGCGGATAATTTCGAGTTTGCTACGATTGGGTATCAATTGGCAGACTGGTATGATGTGGGCACCGGGGAGTTGGTTAGCCATAACTATTCCACTTTCATCAATGCCGAGAGTGGTCATACTTATCGCGTTGAGGTTGGGGGCGAATCCGAGACGTTTGCAGTAATTGATTGGTCTAAATATAGATTGGCAAACTGCACGTTACGTGTTGAACCGGCTTGCGATAAAACGTATATCTTTGTGGATAATATCGGCATTGCTCAGTATAAGGATACTGCTAATGTGACGCATGAAATTGAGCGTAAACTGGTGTTGGAATACAAGAATGCAGTATGGAATGACGAGTCGGTAGATTGGTTGACGCAGGAGCAGATAGTCACTAAAGAAGGCGAAGATTTATCGGCCTTTGACGTAGATAAATTATTGATTGATAGCGACTTTAAGTTAAGTGATGCCACTCCGGATGCTCCTTTTACGGAGGATACGTTGTACGCGTCAGGTGTGGTAGCGATTGCTTCGGCTTGTCATCTAACACATGTTACGACACGTCGTGGCACGGAGATCACAAACGAGAAAGAGGCTCCGATCAAGGAAGATGTGGTAGAAGGTTCTGCACCATTGGATATTCTCTTCCAATCGCATCCTTCGCCCAAGACGGATTTCTATTCGTGGACCATCACGCGGGGTAATGATAAGATTACTCAACGTCCGGAGCGCGATATACGTTATGTATTTGATGATGCGTCCGAAACGGGTCCGGTCACTTATACGGTGGAGTTGAAAGTAGGTAATGACTACTGTCAAGATAGTGCTAAAGTGGATGTAACGCTTAACGCGTCCTTTATTATGGTTCCCAATGTGTTTACACCGAATGGAGATGGTAGGAATGATGAGTTTAGAGTGGCTTATCGCTCTATTTGTAACTTCCATTGCTGGGTCTTCAACCGTTGGCAACATCAGGTGTATAGTTGGTCGGATCCGGCTAAAGGCTGGGATGGCACTATCAATGGCCGTCCGGCTCCCGAATCGGCATACGTGTATATCGTAGAGGCTACCGGATGTGATGGCAAGAAGTATAAACTTAAAGGGATGGTGAACCTATTGCGAGGAAAATAATTGTATAACCTTAAATTTAAATTGATATGACTCGAGACAACGAGATTTTTGACATTATCCGCCAGGAGCGTGAGCGTCAAACACGAGGTATTGAACTGATTGCCAGTGAAAACTATGTGAGCGACCAAGTGATGGAAGCGATGGGCTCTGTGCTTACTAATAAGTATGCCGAGGGCTATCCGGGCAAGCGTTATTATGGTGGCTGCGAAGTGGTTGATATTAGTGAGAACATCGCTCGCGAGCGTCTGAAAAAACTGTATAATGCAGAATATGTGAATGTACAACCGCACTCCGGCGCCCAGGCTAATATGGCTGTTTTCATGGCATGTCTTCAGGCCGGCGATACGTTCATGGGCTTGAATCTGAGTCACGGAGGTCACCTAAGTCATGGTTCAGCCGTTAATTTCTCCGGCTTGATGTTCCATGCTATCGATTACAGTCTGAATGAAGAAACAGGTCGTGTTGATTACGATGAGTTGGAGCGCAAAGCGCTTGAGCAACGTCCTAAACTCATTATAGCCGGAGCTTCGGCTTATAGCCGTGAGTGGGATTATGCTCGTATTCGCAAGGTGGCTGACGAGATAGGTGCTATTTTTATGGTCGATATGGCACATCCTGCAGGACTGATTGCTGCCGGATTATTAGAGAACCCTGTTAAGTACGCACATATCGTTACTTCCACAACGCATAAGACTTTGCGTGGTCCTCGTGGTGGTGTGATTTTAGTGGGCAAGGACTTTCCTAATCCCTGGGGCAAAACCACGCCGAAGGGTGAGATTAAGATGATGTCGGCTATCTTGGATAGTGCAGTCTTCCCCGGAACGCAAGGTGGACCGTTAGAGCATGTGATTGCCGGTAAGGCTGTCGCTTTTGGTGAGGCTCTTCAACCGGAGTTCAAGACCTACCAGCAGCAGGTTAAGAAGAATGCCGCTGTGATGGCACAAACCTTTATGGATAAGGGATATAAGATTATCTCCGGTGGTACGGATAACCACTCGATGTTGGTGGATTTGCGCACTAAGTATCCGGATTTGACAGGTAAAGTGGCCGAAAAGGCCTTGGTGGCTGCTGATATAACGACCAATAAGAATATGGTGCCTTTTGATACCCGCAGTGCCTTCCAGACCAGCGGCTTGCGCTTTGGTACGCCGGCTATTACGACGCGTGGTTTGAAGGAAGATAAGATGCCATGGATTGTGGAGCTGATTGACCGCGTACTGGCTGATCCCGAGAACGAACAGACGATACAAAAAGTACGCACCATCGTCAATGAAGAGATGGTGCGCTATCCTTTGTTCGCTTGGTAAGCAATTACATATCCCAATGCTCAAGGGTCAAGACCAATTCATCAAAGGTCTTGACCTTTGCTTTTTCTTTCACCTCATTAATTTGGTTATTCACCGCCTCGTTGTAGGTCTCAGCCTCTACGTCGCGAATCACGCCAAGGGCGATAGGCAGTTCGGGAACGATTTCGGCATTCGCCATATCGGTCACTTTCTCTTGTCCCATCAGGGCTAACATACGATGTAGGGTAGGGTCTTGGATGTGAGCATCATGAACGAGAACATCGGGGTCGTCTGCCGTTGTGACTACTAAGCGCGGCATGATGTTCGTGTAATCTAACTTCAGTCCCTTGTCTTTATTGGCGCCAAAGATCATTTTTTCTCCGTGACGCAAGATGATGCTGCGTTCCGCACGCGTCTCGCGGTCGGCAATCCAACTATGTGCTCCGTTATTGAAGATGACGCAGTTAACCAGACATTCGATCACGCTAGCCCCCTTGTGCTCATTGGCTTTTACCATACAATCGATGGTAGTAGGCATGTCTACATCCAGTGTTCTGGCAAAGAACGTACCACGTGCTCCCATGACTAATTCGGCAGGGATAAAGGGACGCTCTACTGTGCCGAAGGGACTGGATTTACTGACGAACCCTTTGGGGCTGGTAGGGGAATATTGACCTTTGGTCAAACCATAGATGCGGTTGTTGAATAGGCATATATTCAGGTCCACGTTTCTGCGTATCTCATGAATGAAATGGTTACCACCAATAGCGAGGCAGTCTCCATCGCCGGTCATTTGCCAAACGGTTAATTCGGGATGGCTGGTTTTGACTCCGGTAGCAATAGCTCCGCCACGGCCATGAATGGTGTTGAATCCGTAGGTGTTTAAGTAGTGCGGCATGCGGCTGGAACAACCGATTCCGGAGATAACGACTGTCTGCGAGGTAGGTACACCAATCTGCGCCATAGCTTTGGTTAATGATGCTAAGATGGCGTGGTCTCCACAACCCGGGCAGAAACGAACATATTGATCACTTTTATATTGTGCTGCTTCCATAATTACAAGTTTTTAACGTGTTCTACAATACGTTCAACCACGAACGGCTGACCCATGATTTCATTATACTGCATAATTTCCACTCCGGGTATTTTGCTACGAAGAAGGGTGGCGAACTGACCGTTATTTAATTCGCATACAACCACTTTCTTGTATTGTTTAAATACCTCGGCTGTGTTTTTAGGCAGAGGGTTGATGTAATTGAAGTGAGCCAATGCGCAATTCAATTTATTAGCGGCAGCATGTAAGTGGCCTTCGGTAGAACCCCAACCAACGAGTAGGGTATCGCTTTGGGCATTGCCTTGCACTTGGAGTAGGGGTATCTTATTGACGATTTGGTCAATCTTGGCTTGACGAGCCTTCACCATCTTTTCGTGGTTAGCGGGGTTGGTGGAAATACTACCGGTTTGGCTATCACGCTCCAAACCTATATTGCGATGCTCAAAACCTTCCATGCCGGGAGTAGCCCAGTAGCGAATGTTATTGGCGTCACGCAATGCAACGCTGTATTGGTTCTTGAGTTCCTGAGGAACACCTTGGGGCTTAATCTCAGGCAGTTCAGCCAGTTTAGGCAGTCTCCATAGTCCTGTACCATTCGCCAAATACGTATCGGTCATTAGGATGACGGGAGTCATATTCTCCAGGGCAATCTTACATGCCTCGTAGGCGAATTGGAAGCAGTTAGCGCTGGTAGATGCAGCCACCACTACTGCGGGACATTCGCCATTTCGTCCATAAACAGCTTGCAGCAAGTCGGTTTGTTCTGTTTTGGTAGGCAGACCGGTGCTCGGACCGCCACGTTGCACGTCAATCACTACGAGTGGTAACTCCGCCATAACGGCTAAGCCAACGGCTTCGCTCTTTAGACTCAGTCCGGGACCGGATGTGCTGGTGCAGGCTAAGTCTCCGGCAAAACTGGCACCAATGGCGGTGCAGACACCGGCTATCTCATCTTCGGCTTGAACCACCATAACTCCCATGTCTTTGCGACCGGCTAATTCCTGCATGATGTCCGTGGCAGGAGTAATGGGGTAGGAACCTAAGAACAGCCGTTTGCCGCATTTCTGCGCAGCAGCGATTAAGCCCCATGCCGTAGCTTTATTGCCGGCGATGGATGTGTAGGTGCCATGCTGCAGGTTATCCGCCACTTCTACGTTAATGGTGTTGATATTTAGGGCTGTGTTATTGCCGTAATTATAGCCGTCAGTCAGCACTTTGACGTTGGGGGCAATCAGAGCCGGCTTTTTGGCGAACTTGCCTTCTAAGAAATGAATGGCCTTGTCGATAGGACGATTAAAGAGCCAGCAAACAACGCCCAGTGCAAACATATTACGAGACTTCAGAATGGATTTATTGTCCAGCCCGCTGTCTTTCAAACTCTCTTTGGTAAGGGATGTCAAGGCCACCGGCACGATTTGAACGGTCTCTTTGATACCCAACTCCGTAAAGGGATTATCGGTCTTGTAGAGTGCTTTCTCTAAGTCAGGCTTCGTGAAGGTATCTGTATCTACGATGATGATGGCCTGGTCGTGAAAGAGTTGGTTTTGCACACAGACTTTCAGCGCAGCGGCATTCATCGCTACAATCACATCGGCTTTGTCACCCGGAGTATAAACTCCTTGACCTAAGTTAACTTGGAAACCAGATACACCGCCTAAGGTACCTTGGGGTGCACGAATCTCGGCAGGGAAATCGGGCAGGGTAGAGATTTCGTTACCCAAGATGGCACTTAATGAAGAGAATAGATTTCCCGTCAATTGCATACCATCACCCGAGTCTCCGCAAAAGCGAATTACAACGTTTTGTTTATTCATGATATTAATGTTTATTACCAATTTGGACGCAAAGTTATAAAATTAAAAGGATATATACAAGAAAAATTGCAAATATATTTGCATAAGTGCAAATTATTTTATACCTTTGTAGCCTAATTTAATTTGCGGGAATAGATACTCGATGAAAAATATCCGTAATTTTTGCATAATTGCCCATATCGACCATGGTAAATCCACGTTGGCAGATCGTATGTTGGAGTTGACCAATACGGTGGATAAAAAGCAGATGGAGAACCAGGTGTTGGACGATATGGATTTGGAGAAAGAGCGTGGCATCACGATTAAGAGCCATGCTATTCAAATGAATTATAAGGGTTATACCCTTAACCTGATTGATACTCCGGGTCACGTGGACTTTTCCTACGAGGTGAGCCGCAGTATAGCGGCGTGCGAAGGAGCGTTGTTGGTGGTGGATGCCAGTCAGGGCGTGCAAGCGCAGACCATCAGTAATCTATATATGGCATTGGAGCATGATTTGGAGATTATCCCGGTCATGAATAAATGCGATATGGAGAGTGCGATGCCTGAGATGGTGGAGGATGAGATTATTGACTTATTGGGCTGCAAACGCGAAGAAATCCTGCGTTGTTCGGCTAAGACCGGCGATGGCGTAGAGGCTATTTTAGATGCTATTGTGGACCGTATTCCTGCGCCCGAAGGCAATCCGGAGGCTCCGCTGCAATGCCTTGTCTTTGACTCTGTTTTCAATTCGTTTAGAGGTATTATCGCCTATTTCAAGGTGGTGAATGGCACTATACGTACGGGCGAGCGCGTGCGCTTTTTTAATACAGGTAAGGAGTATGATGCCGACGAGATAGGTGTACTCAAACTGGATATGCAGCCTACTAAGGAACTGTCTGCCGGTACGGTAGGATATATCATTTCGGGTATTAAAACGTCTTCGGAGGTGAAAGTAGGCGATACCATTACGCATGTCAGTCGTCCCTGCGCCAAGGCTATTGAGGGTTTCCAAGAGGCTAAACCGATGGTCTTCGCCGGTGTCTATCCGATTGAGGCAGAGGATTATGAGGACTTGCGAGCATCGTTGGAAAAATTGCAACTCAATGACTCGTCCCTCTCCTTTATGCCGGAATCGTCCGTAGCTCTTGGATTTGGTTTCCGCTGCGGGTTCTTGGGCCTGTTGCACATGGAGATTGTGCAGGAGCGTTTGGATCGTGAGTTTGATATGGATGTCATTACGACTGTGCCGAATGTGTCGTATAATGTCTATCTCAAGGACGGCGGCATGAAAGAGGTGCATAACCCTGCCGGAATGCCTGATTTAACGGAGATTGACCATATAGAAGAGCCTTATATCCGTGCCAGTATTATTACCACGTCCAATTTCATTGGACCGATTATGACTTTATGTCTGGATAAGCGTGGCGAATTGGTGAAGCAAGAGTTTATCTCCGGTGACCGATTGGAGATTCTCTTTGATATGCCGTTGGGCGAAATCGTGATTGATTTCTATGATAAACTCAAGTCTATTAGTAAGGGTTATGCGTCCTTTGACTGGTATATGAACGGGTTCCGTCCCTCTAACTTGGTTAAGTTGGATATCTTGCTTAATGGCGAGCAGGTGGATGCCCTTTCTACGCTTACTCATCGAGATAATGCATTGGACTTTGGCCGCCGTATGTGCGAGAAACTCAAGGAATTGCTGCCGCGTCAGCAGTTTGATATTGCTATTCAGGCCGCTATTGGAGCCAAGATTATTGCTCGCGAAACAGTCAAGCAGGTGCGTAAGGATGTGCTGGCAAAGTGCTATGGTGGTGACGTGAGTCGTAAGCGTAAACTGCTGGAGAAACAGAAACGAGGTAAGAAGCGCATGAAGCAGATAGGTAATGTAGAAGTGCCTCAAAAAGCCTTCTTAGCAGTCCTTAAACTGGACTAGTCTCCTAGTAAACTAGTCAACTAGAAAACTAGATAACTAGAAAACTATAATTCTACTAATAACAATAATAATTAACTAATCTTATTAATCTTATGGAACAATTTTTAATGCCTGCTTGGGCGATGATTCCTTTTGGAATTATGCTCCTCGCGATTGCTATTGGTCCCATTATCGCTCCTGAGAAATGGGAAAGCAATCTGAACAAACTGATTGTATCCGCTATTTTGGGTGTGCCTGTGGCTATCTACATGATTGTCAAAGGTTTAGGACATTCGTTGGTGGATACTGTTTTCTTTGATTATGTGCCATTCATCATCCTGTTGTTGGCGCTGTTCGTTATTACCGGTGGTATTCATCTTAGTGGTGATATCAAGGCTAAACCTATTGTTAACACCTTGTTTTTGGCAATCGGTTTTGTCCTGGCTTCATTGATGGGAACAACCGGTGCTGCTATGTTGCTTATTCGTCCTGTTTTGGCTACTAATGCGCAACGTCAGCACAAGATGCACACCGTTCTTTTCTTCATTGCTTTAGTGGCTAACTGCGGTGGTTTGATGACTCCGCTTGGTGACCCACCATTGTTCATGCTTTTCTTGCGTGGCGCATCGTTCTCTTGGTTCGCTTCCATGTGGGCTCCCTGGTTATTTACCGGTGTTGTTTTGCTGTTGCTGTACTTCTTGGCCGATACGTATTACTATCGTAAAGAGGAGTGGACGGCTCATTCTGCTGATGCTCGCGAAGCTAAATCTCTTCAATTGACGGGCAAGGTTAACTTTATCTGGTTGGCAGGTATTGTTGCCTCTGTTGCTTTCATCAATGCCGGCTTTATTCCTGCTATGGGCGAAGAGAATGCTCCGTTGTATATGAAGTACTTACGTGAGATTGCCATGGTGATTTTGATGGTGCTCTCATTGGTAACTACGCCTAAGAAAGTGCGTTACGAGGATAATAAATACACTTGGACTCCTATCCTGGAGGTTGCTGCTTTGTTCATTGGTATCTTTGTTACCATGGCTCCTGCACTCATCTTCTTGAAGCAAAATGCTGGTTCGTTAGGTTTGAGCCAAGTATGGCAATTCTATTATAGTACGGGTCTATTGAGTTCCTTCTTGGATAACACACCTACTGCCGTTGCCTTCCACTCGATGGCTTGCGGTTTGCCTGAGGCTGTTAACGCAGCTACCGCCGGTGTGGTAGATGGTATGTTTGAAGGAACAATGTTTGTAGCCGGTATTCCTGAGTTGCTTTTGAAGGCCATCTGCATTGGTGCAGTCTTCTTTGGCAGTATGACGTATATTGGTAATGGACCTAACTTTATGGTGAAGGCTATTGCTGAGGAGAATAAGATTGATATGCCGTCCTTCTTTGGCTATATGTTCAAGTTCTCTCTCATCGTTCTGTTGCCTGTTTATATTCTTGTTCAACTGATTTTCCTATAAAATAGGTAATGACAATTATTGATAATATCATTACGTGGTATTCGGCGCATATGAGTTATGCGTCGATTACTGCGCTAATGGCTATTGAATCATCTTTTATTCCTTTCCCATCGGAAGTGGTTATCCCACCGGCTGCTTTTGTGGCAGCCCAGCCGGACAGTGTGTTGTATGCAACGGGTAATTATCCGATTGATGTGTTATTGATTGTGCTCTTTGGTACTTTGGGGGCTATGATTGGGGCACTCATCAACTATTATTTGTCGGTATGGTTGGGAAGACCGATTATCTATAAGTTTGCCGATTCTAAGTTGGGGCATTTGTGCCTATTATCGGGCGAGAAGATTCAAAAGGCGGAGGCTTATTTCCGGGATCATGGTAATATGTCCACTTTTATTGGACGTTTCATTCCCGGTATCCGTCAACTCATATCTATTCCTGCGGGCTTGGCACGCATGAAAATGGGCCCCTTCTTGCTTTATACATTCTTAGGGGCATTTATTTGGAATATCGTTCTGGCGTTAGTGGGCTATTTAGCAGCCGGTCAGATGACTCTGATTAAGGCCTATAGCCATGAACTCTCCATAGCTATCCTTATTCTTTTTGCTGTCGCAGTCGTTTATTTAGTCCTCAAAAAGGTGCTAAAGAAATAATTAACGTCTTGTGCGCATCCAACTAGCGAAACCACGGCGCGGAGCAGGCTGTTCTGCAGTCTGCGCTGACTGTGGTGCTGCCGGTTCGGGTTCGTCTGTTTGAATCTCATCCAATGTAATCACGATGGAATCGGGATTGGACGGTTCCTCCGGGCTCTCTTCCGCCGTTGCCGTCGTCGTTGTCGTTGTCGTTTCCGTCGTCGTTTCCTCCAACTCTACTTGCAATTCAATCTCTTGCTTGGGTTCATCCTCCTTAGGCTGTTCATGGGCAGGAGTAGGTGTGGGCAGGTTATCGTAATTGGCTTTGATGGCCTCCTCTACGGTAGGTTGACCCTCTTTCTCTTGCAGAGAAGGGATGTCACTTACTTCGTAACCGGTAGCAATCAAAGTGACACGTACGTCTTCGCCTAATGTCTCATCCAACGAGATACCCCATTGTACATCCACCTCTTCTCCCACTTCTTGTACGAACCGATGAATCTGGTCGGTTTCTTGGGTTTGGATAGCATGTTCGGTAGAGCAGTAGAACTGCATGAGTACGCGTTTAGCACCATGTACATCGTTGGTATTCACCAACGGTGAATGCAGGGCGTTTTGGATAGCGTCCGTTATACGTTGGTCGCCGCTTGCCTGACCTACGTTCATGATGGCTACATGACCATCTTTGAGGGTGGTATATACATCGGCGAAGTCCGTATTGATATAACCGGGAATAGTGATTATCTCGGCAATCGATTTAGCGGCATTGCCTACCACGTCGTTAGATTTGCTGAATGCATTGAGCAGGTCTAAGTCAGGGTATATCTGAGTTAGTTTTTCGTTATTGAATACTAAGATAGCGTCCACATGTTCGGCCAGCGTAGCTACGCCGGTCAATGCTTTGCGGATCTTAGGCTTGCCTTCAAAGGCAAAAGGAATAGTGACGATACCGACGGTTAGAATGCCCATTTTCTGCGCTACTTCCGCTACGATGGCTGTTGCACCGGTTCCTGTTCCTCCACCCATACCGGCAGCCAGGAAGAGCATTTGCGTGCCATCATCCAGTGCTTCCTTGATGCGTTCACGACTTTCTTCGGCATACTTGGCGGCTTTGTCAGGATTACCTCCGGCACCTAAACCGGGACCGAGTTGCAACTTAGCGGGCACAGAACAACGTCCTAATGCCTGTTTATCGGTGTTACAAACAAGGAAGGTGACACCTTCAATACCACGTTGGTACATGTGATTAACGGCATTGCAGCCGCCTCCACCTATACCCATTACTTTGATGATGGAGTCTTCTTTGATGTCAATTTCTAAAGGAAGCAAATCGTCTGTCATATCTTATTGTTCAGTAAAAAGTTCTACAATCGTTTGACCTATTTTATTGAGTTTAGGTTGTTCGAGCATCTGTCCGGGGTGAGCATCGCGGTAGTCGCTACCGAGGATAAGTGCTCCCACGAGGCTGGCGTAGGCAGGAGAACAGAATTCGTCCGGCGTGCGGCGGTCCAATAATCCTGCGTGACTGCCGTATAAGATCTCTACGGAGGTCTTTTCGCTCAAATACTCCGGCATGCCTTGCATCATGCTGGCGCCACCTGTGATGTACATGCAGCGGATACGTTCGCTGTACTCGTTCAGGATGTTCATGAGCGGATTGATCATCTCGTCCAACCCCTGCTTGATGAGCGTGGCTAACTCTTCGCTGGTCGTTTTCCATACACCATTAATCTCGGGTGAACCGGGAATTTGTATGTTGTAGTTCTTATCAATCAGATTAGGTGCAGCAAAGCCATATTCGCGTTTCACTTTCTCAGCGTTATCAAAGGATATGCCTTGTTGCTCGATTAGTCGAGTGATGTGATAGCCGCCTTTTTGGATGACTTTAATGCGCAAGTACTCGGTGCCTTTGTAGATAGATAGGGTAGTGGTTTGTGCTCCCATATCTAATACGGCGCAGCCGTCCGTTAATACCGAATCGTCTTCAAAGGAGAAGGCTGATAGTAGGGCTTCGGGACGGGTGAAGGCATGCTCAATGGATTTGGAACCTCTGTCAAAACTGGCTTGCACTTTCTCCACCAACTCTTTCCTGCCTGCAATAGCCGAGAAATGGGCTTCGATGAGTGTGGCACGTTGGGTGGAGGAGGGCTCTTCCTCTTGCTCCTGACCATCTACTACGAAGTATGCCGGAATCAGGTCCAGCACCGCTACGTTGGGATTATGTGCCTCTATCTTGCGTTTACATTCCTCTTGCATCGAATCCAGCGTAGAGGTGGATATCGAGCGTTTCTGCACCAAATCACGTTTGGAGCAAACAGGAACGACCTGCATGCTGGCGCCGCCTAATAGCACAAAGGCTGCCGGCAGTTTCTCCACACCGATGCGGTTGGCGAGTAGTTTGAGTATCTCACCGATGGTAAAACCGGCACTGGAGGTCTGAACAACCACGCCGCGGTCCACACATGGATAGCGTTGACTCTCTTCGTAACCCAACACATGTAACATGTCCGGACCAATCTTCTCGGCGGCCATGGCACGCACCGAATTACTGCCTAATTCAATGGCAATAAGGGGTAATGAGTCGGCTAATTGTTTTTTATTATTCTTTTTGGGCATATCTATGATTTAGTATTTCCTTTTATTCCTATCACTTGTCCTTTGTATCGCACATCTAACTGTTGGTAGGTTTGGATATCTACGCCTTGGATGTGTTGATACCATTTCTGCAGTTTATTGAGTTTAGGTTGATAATTGCTTATCTCGCCTAATAAAATCGTGGCGGCACTATCGCGTTGTATGATTTGAATAGACTTGGGGTTAGCCACCTTCACAAAACCGATGCGCTTATGCCAATAGTCGGATTCTTGCAACCATTCAGCAAAGTCGCTCAGTTCATTCGCTGCCATTCGTGGTCCCACATTGCCGGTAGCAATCAATACGGGTGTTGTGATGCTGGGACGAACCGGCATTTTCTTGCGATCCGTATCGATGTAGTACTGCCCATCTTGCGTGACGACGCGCAGTAAAGGAACGCGCTGTGTGAGGTCGATATGTACCACGCCATCGCAGGTCTTGTAGCATTCGGCTGTGCGCACCATCGGGTGACGAAGTGTCATGTTCTCAATGGCTTGGGTGGAGATGGCGGCCAATGGTTTTTTGACGGGATGGAGGTTGGCGAGCCATAGTTGGTCGATTAACTCGTCCGTAGTCAGGTACAGCCGTTCGTCCATATCGATTATATCAATCTGCAACTTAGGGCATACCGTCACCGGGGTGTTACGCTGACCCATAATGACGCCAAAGACCATATACGCGATGATAATCAGGGCGCATAGACTGCAAATAATATGTTTCCAAATGGCTTTCAAGGCAGTGTTATTTAGCTAATTGTTCGGTTATGGCCGGCACTAATCGGTCGATGTCTCCTGCCCCTAATGTGAGCACCACAACAGGCTTATCCAATGTCCGTATGCGTTGGCTGAGGTATGCTACCAGGTCTTTTTTCTCCACCATACTTTCGTGGCGGTTCGTATCGCCCGTCATCAGTATTTCGCTTACCACACCGGGTATAGGCAGTTCGCGAGCAGGGTAGATAGGCAGCAGGATTAGTTCGTCCGATTGACTAAGCACCTGCTTGAATCCTGCCGCAAAGTCGCGTGTACGTGTGTATAGGTGCGGTTGGAAGACCACGATGAAGTGGCGTTCCGGATAGAGTTTGCGGATTGACTGAATAGAGGCGTTCAGTTCGGTGGGGTGGTGCGCGTAGTCATCTACATACGTGAGGCGAGGCGTCTTGATATGGATATTAAAACGGCGATATACACCATTGTAAGTCTCTATGCCTCGACGAATCTCGTCCTCGGTAGCCCCATTGAGCCATGCTATGGCCATCGCGGCGACGCTGTTTTCTATGTTCACCCATACCGGCACGCCTAATTGGATATGACGGATACGTATGCTCGGACCTACAAAGTCAAACCATAAGTTACCATCCTCCACGATGACGTTCTCGGCATAGAAATCCGCCGATACACCGTTATATTCCTCTCTTACACCTATGTATGTGTACACGCGCGGCGCAGGTTGAGTGAGGTGCAGCGAGTAAGTTGCTTTTAGCAAGACGGTGTCTTGCACCAGCCCTGCATAGGTATCAAATCCTTTTTGGTACTCTTCGCCCGTACCGTATATATCCAGGTGATCGGGGTCGATGCTGGTGATGACCGACATGAATGGACTCAAGTGATGAAAACTGCGGTCATACTCGTCCGCCTCCACTACTACAAAGTCGCTGTTGGTATCTATTAGCAGGTTGCTATTGTAGTTATTGCTGATGCCGCCTAAGAAGGCATTGGTGCCTAAATGGCTCTCATGCATGATATGCGCCAGGATGGTGCTGGTGGTTGTTTTGCCATGTGTACCTGCTACGCAGAGTGCTTTCTTCTGCTTAGTCACCAATCCCAACACTTCGGAACGCTTCAGGATGGTGTAACCATGCTCCCTTAGGTAGATATAAATAGGCTGATCTTCGGGCACCGCCGGTGTGCGTACCACAAGGGTGCGGTCAGGGTGGATTGACGAAGGAGTGGTATCGTCGTATTGCACACCGATGCCCTCTTGCTCCAGTTCTTTAGTCAATGGAGAGGGGGTGCGGTCATATCCGCTCACTTCATACCCTAAGTGCTTGAAATAGCGGGCTAAAGCCGACATACCTATGCCGCCAATCCCAAGGAAATATAATGATTGAATGTTGTTAAATTGTAACATCGTCTATTACCGCATTTTAAACAGGGTGCAAATATACAACAAAAATTTGGAATACGCAAATATATTTGCTTTTTTTAGGCAAAATGATAGATTATCTATCCATAAAATGGATAAAACTACGATAGGAGCTTGCTCATAATCGTGGTTTTAGACATTAGATGGTGGGATGGTACATCCTGCCTAAAAAAAGCAAATATATTTGCGTATTTTAATAAACGTGAGGACTACCATTCGGGGGCATGGTGTCCCCCGACAAACGGGGGAAACAGTATCTAGCGAAAAGGGGCCTTAGCAGGAAGCATGCCGAAGATACAAAAAAAATGGATTATGCAAATAAATATGAAATTTTATATAAAAATTTGTGAATATGGAAAATTCTTTGTAACTTTGCATCGCAAAATGCAAACAATAAGATATGAGTAATAAAATATCCATACGATTTTACAAAGATAGCCAGGTTCGGGCTGTTTGGGGTGAAGAGCAGAATAAATGGTTTTTCTCCATTGTTGATATAGTGGGTGCAATCACGAATAGTCTCCGTCCTCGTGTTTATTGGGGAACTGTTAAGAATCGTCAACGGCTGCGATATAATGAGTTGTATTCAAAATGTATACAACTGAAATTAGTAGCTGCCGACGGTAAGTATTATGCGACGGATTGTTTTGCTCAAGAGGATATAGTGGAGGTTGTAAAAACTCTTCCTGCAAAAAATATTACGGCTTTTCTTGATTGGTTTACTTATTCGGATAATTCTATAGATGGGCAGAGTCGCAAGAAGGCTTATTTGTTCTGGGAAAGTAATATGATTGCCCCCAATGAAATAGGTACTGTTAAGGCCTTGCAAAAGATACATGCTTATTTATTTGGTGGACTTTATGATTTTGCAGGGGAGATACGTACCAAAACTATTTGGAAAGACGGCACGTTGTTCTGTCGAACTGAATATTTACGTCATAATTTGGAACAAATAGAACAGATGCCACAAGGCACGTTTGATGAGATTGTGGACAAGTATGTAGAGATGAACATTGCCCATCCGTTTATGGAGGGTAATGGTCGAAGTACACGTATTTGGCTTGATTTGATTTTTAAGCATTCGCTTGAGTTGTGTGTTGATTGGAGTAAGATAGATAAGAAGGCATATTTGCTAGCCATGCATGAGAGTACAACGGATGCAGGTCATATCAAGGATTTGCTTCGTCAATCCATGACAGATAAGATTGATGACCGTGAAATATTTATGAAGGGAATAGATTATTCGTATTACTACGAACAAGTGGAATAGGTTCCCCCCTAACCTCGTCCACAAAAAGGGATGGTTTTTCCGCTTAACGGAAAAACCGTATCTAGGGGGAAGGCAGAGATTATTAAATGGAGAATTGAGAATTGAGAGTAATGGGTGGCCTTCGGGTCACTTTTTTTGTGTTTTTTCATAGAAAAAGTTGCAAATCTCAAAAATTCTGTAGTTTCTATACGACTATCTTTATGCCGCTTTCTAACCAATAAGCGCAGAGTTTACCATTATCCGGCATCTTGAATATACCTACTTCGTCCCACGGAGTAATATGCTTAAGGGACGGATATTGGTCCATATCTATCGTGAATATTTTCTTCTCTTGTTCATTCTTAGCGTGTATGGTTAGGCTTTGCCGACTTTGCGTCACATCCGTCACCTCCCAATCGGTATCTATCAATTCAAAAGCCGCATACATTTTTGTGTTGAGCGCAGCATATATATCATCTTCGTTGCTCTCAATCCATTCTTGCCAAGGTGACTCATCGGTTATCTTGACTAATGTTTCAGGCAGTACAATAGGCTTTTTGCTACTGCGTTCCTTCATGAAGGACAACATCAGATGCTCTGTCTCTTCGTCCCATTCAACTTCGTAATAGGCAGAATTTAACATCTTGATATTTTGGGGAATGGCGCAGCGCATCGTGTCTTCTGCCTGGAAGAACCCCCATCGTTGGAAGACACATCTCGTGGCATCTACGGCTGCTGCCGAATCGGCTTTTATTTGAAGTACGTTATATACACCGCTGTCCTCGTTGTACTGATTTAATAACCAAATCGTAGTATGCTCATTATCGGCGTCCTGTTCTGTCCAATAACTGACTTCTCCGAACGGCATCGGCTTAAAGTCGTTAGCTACACGTTCTTCGAGGTAGAGTGGGTGAGTGTAGTAACAAATCAGCGTGCCAACAGAGTGCATTAACTCAAACCAACCCTTCGAGTGCAGTTCTTCAACTAGTGTCATCAAATCCATCGCTACCTTGTGGGCCGCGTATTCCTCTTTGTAGTGCTTATATAGTTCGGCATCTACTTGTTGTATTGTTTCCTCTATGGCCAAAGAACCTTTCTGCAGGTTGGGGTTGCAGTCGCTCACTTTGGCGTAGAACAACGCTAATGCATAACTATACACTTGGTAACTCTCCTTATATAGCGCATCCAAACGCGCACGTATATCCTTGGGCAATTCGTTCATGTGCCGATGCTGCACCATTGCCACGAACTGCTCTTTCTTCACCACCTTGGCCATCTGCTCTGATAACTCCCATAACTCAGGGATACGCAGTAACATCTCATCGTCTATGTCAAAAGCCATCTTGATATCTTCCCATAAGTGATCAAAGGCCTTGGCTCCAATATAACCTTCCTGCACGCGTGATAAAATCATACGTCCGGAATAACCTAATGCAGATGCTAATTTAGAACAATTAGGCATCAAAAAGTTGATTTGAAGGGTGGTGGACAGGGCTTGTAATTGTGTTGCGTTCATAATCGTGTAGTTAGACCCTGCAAAGGTACTGCTTTTTTTCCATATTTCCAAACTTTTTTGCAAAATATGCCATCTTTTGTATCAAAATATACCCGTTTGATACAGTCTGCAAAAAAGGCATTTTTGTCTTTGGTGGACTCGAAAAAAAGCAGTACCTTTGCAACCGAAATGATTAACTAACTGCAACTTAGGTAATTTAAACCACGAATCCGTGTCGTCTGAGGTGTCGTAGTTGCAGTACGCCCTCGGATGGCACATTTTTTCCTACTATCATGAAACATTTTAATCCTGAAATTGGCATTCAAAACATCCTTGTTCACCAAATCTTAGACGCTCTGCATAGCGATGTCCTTCTTGCTGTGAGTTCCCATACGAACAAAGAACAAGGCTCCTTTTTTGAGTCTAAATCTTTCCGGGAAGGCAATTGCTTCAAGGTGGAAGAACATTCCTTACCTGACCTTTATCGTATCTGCCACGAAGTGATAGAGGCGTTGGACTTTCACGAACCTATCGATTTCTATTTGTCGGGCGATTCTGACATTAATGCCAACTCGTTTGAATCGGAGATTGAAGGTGATCCGGATTTGATTGAGATTAACTCGGCGTTGTTTAATTTGATGACCGAGGACGAACTCAAGTTTGTTATTGGACACGAAATAGGACATCTTATCAACCACGATATGTTGGTGACATCGCTTATCAACTTTGCTTATCCGGACGAGGACACCATTCCTGTTTTCATTGATGTCCGCCGCAAGATCCTTAATCATGTGGCAGAGTTTGCTGCCGACCGCTATGGGTATCTCGCTAATCATAATCTGGAGGCGTGCATATCGGCTTTGTATAAACTGGCTTCGGGTATTGATTTGCAGAAGTTAGAGGTCTCTATCCCTGCTTTGATTGAGAATAACGAGCAGCATCTTCGCTTCTTCTTAGAGGAAAATGGAGAGATGTTTGGTAATCATCCCGTCAATCCTTTGCGTGTGCAAGCCTTGTATGTCTATTCTACTGCCAAACGCCAAAAAGAGATTGATGAGTGCATTTGTTCCTTTATCAACTGCACTTCTCATAAACTGTTTGACCCATTGAAGGCTCGATATACCGCTGCTGCAGGCATGCTGATGGCGCAGGTGGATGGCAAGGTTAGCAAACGTGAGATGGCTGCCATTTACAAACGTATGGGTGAAGACTGTCTCTTCCCGGAAGAGGAGTGGAATGACTTGAAAAAGTCTGATCTCAATAAAGTATTAGATGAGTCCATTCAGCAGATGTTGGAAACTTATGGTCTGCGGGCGAATGAGAGTATGATGCGCTATGCGTTAGAGATTATGTTGGCGGACGGCACTATCTCGCAAAAAGAGATTGATTTTGTCTATAAATTAGGGGATAGCCTCCTTCTTACCCCATCCGAAACCACCACTCTCATCACCGAAGCCATGCGTGACAACTACTTACCTAAAATGAATGTCTAATCCACTCTCCCCATTACGCCCCTTTAGAGTAGGGTGGTAGTCATAACATTCTCATAACATTGTCATAACATTCTCATAACATTCTCATAACATTGTCATAACATTCTCATAACATTTAGATACCCTAATGCTACTATCCGTAACCGCCCCATTCTTCTAAAATAGCGCAGCGGTCTCGTTTTTCTAGAATAGTGTAACGCTCTAGTCTTTCTAGTCCAGCGCAGCGGTCCTAGATTTCTAGTAAACTAGTAAAAAACAAAATATTTAGAGAAATAATGCCCACAAATTTGCAAGTATCAAAAATTATTAGTAACTTTGCAGTCGATTTTCGGAGAGAAACCCGAAATTCGATAAGAAAGCGTATCTTTTGCTTGTCCTCACTAACGAAGTCTGGAAAATTTCGCAAACAAGAAGAGGAGGTGGTAAATCAACGCTCTCGGTTTGTATATGCTGCACTCGTTGCACTATATACATACGTGGAGCATTATTTCTCTTTTGTTTCTTCTTGTGGTATTCCAGAGCCCGTTAGTGGACGAATTAGAAATAATTCTCCACGTTTTCTTATTGTGTCTTGTTGATATATGTTGAGAATAATACTAACCAATTAAAATTTTAATACTATGACTTACATGTTTCAAGTTACCGTCAAGAACCGTTATGTCGGTGGCGGAGTTAATTTACCTGTTGGACTGAGTGTCCGTGTTCCTCATGACTCTATTTCGAGTCCTTTGACCACATTCTCCGGCAAACAAGCTATTGCTAATGCTTTTATGATGCAATGTGGCGTAGATCTCAGTCGTTGCTCCAGTTGTATTAGTAGTGCCTATATGATTGCAGAAAGGATGTAAACTATGGGTATTATTCATCGTTATTATAGGGCTACCCTTAAACGTTCTACCGTCTGTAATGGTTTTAGGTTTGAACCAAGTATGTCGGTTGAGTTTATATGCCCTAATTTTCATGAGCCTCTTTTTACCGCAGATGGACGCCAGGTCATTGAGGATGCTTTTATGCGCCGCTATGGTGTCAGCCTCCGCAAATCAGACCTATTAAATCCGTTATGGATTAAATGTGAATTAATATAAATAAAGCTCCTCTATGGAGACAGAAAGAATGTAAATTTATGAACAAGGAAAATTTAAGAAAAAAACTTGACACAGGAACTGCTTATTTTTTATATTGTGTCATTTTGATGGTTGTTGCCATTGTTATTGTATTAACCGCTCACATCTTTACTGATCATGAAATCATTACGGAAATAATTGCCGCTTTTTTGGCTGCCATAATTACTGCTATGATTACACGCGTACTGCTCCGACAACAAACACAAAGTAATATGGAGATGGTTGAAAAGCAAAGCGAGCAAGACTTAACACGAGAGTATCGGCTTACAATCACTAAAGACAGAATGCAATATGCTCATCAATATCTTGATTTAGTGTACGAAATTCTTGAAGATGGAAAAGTGACCCAGTCTGAGGTGCTGAAACTAAATATAGCACTACAACATTTATTATATAATCCTTTAATGGAAACAACAGAAAAGGGGATTGAAGAAGTGAGAACATTACCCATTGATGGGATAACAATGGCCACAAATGAAATTATAAGTGCTATTAATAATGGTGAGCAGAATAGTTCTCGAATAAACCTCAATCTTGTTAATCTTACATATTATTTGCGCTCGTTGTGGTATGGCGCATTGCCATATGATGATCCGCAAGCTATTGAAAGAGTTATTGAAAAATGGTCGAATATGACGGCTAATAATGCCTAACAAATTATATTACTGTGGCAGACAGATTTCTGCTAATTTAAATTCAACTAACTATGTCAAACGAAACAGAAAAATGGATTAAAGTTGGTGTTAATCTCTTAACAGCAATGGTACCTGTATTTACTGCAATGGCAGGAAATCGTCGTTAACATTTAAAACTTACTATTATGAAATTAGAATTAATTAAATTGTTCAACAAAATCGGTGTTCTGTTTGCAAGTTGTGATGGGAAATACACATCATGTGAACGAGAATTTATTGAAGGCATTCTTGCTGGAATCAAAAAAAACAGCATCATCTCTGACGAAGAATATGCTGACTTATTGCGCGAAGACATTCATGTAACCTTTGAATCCGTTCTACAAGATTACGAGAAGTTTATGAAAAATTGCTCCGACGAACAAAAACGCTTGGTTAATGAAAACATCATTTCTTTTATAGAAGGTGTTATTAATGCTGATGGTGTGTCTATGCCTGAAGAAACCAAATTATTAGAACGTTGGATAGCGGATACCAAGTCTGAAAGCTTTGCATATACATCTAAAAGTCAAAAAGAAATCATCAAAGCCTTCCAATCTATCAAAAAGCCTGAATTTGAAGAACGCACTTTCTGGGAAAAACTTGGTGAGTCCGCCAAGAAAGCCGGACTGAAAGTGATTTATGCTGCATTATTATTATACTATGTAATGGTGGCTAAATCTACTTCCACAAAAGACAAGGCCTTGATTGCTGGTGCATTGGCATATCTTGTATCACCAATAGACATCATTCCGGACGGAATTCCTGTTGTTGGATTTGCAGATGACTTGGTTGTGTTATTGTATGTTCTCAAGACAGTCCGCGAGAATGTTACTGACGAAATCAAAATGCAAGCCAAAACTAAGTTGGGTGATTGGTTTAAGAAAATAGATGAAAATGAATTAGCAGAAGTTTTGTGATTTTTTTTTAAGAGGCTCTTGCTATGGTTGTTAAGAGCCTCTTTGTCTTTTTCATTATGCGAATAAAAGAATACATTTTAAACCACGTCCTTGATATAGCGAAGGATATTACGGATAAAGCAGAAAAGCTTATCCTAGGGGTTATTATAATCAATTGTATAGTCATCTTTCTCCAAGAGACTGGGATTACGAATGTATGGATTAATGCCATAGATGCCGCTTGCACAATCATTTTTGTTTTGGAGATGGTCTTCAAACAGCGCAAAGGCCTAAAACAATATTGGACGGATGGTTGGAATATGATAGATGGTATTTTAGTTTTAATTTCTATACCATCCTTATTCTCATATGTTTTCCCGATTTATAATACTAGTTGGATTTTAGCATTACGTTTATTTAGAATCTTCAGATTTTTTAGGATAGTGCGTTTGTGGGGCGATGTGGAACAAACTTTTCGCAATATCAAGAAAGCCATATCTCAATGCTTTTCTGTTTTTGTCGGTTTTGGAGTCTTGTTATTTGTATGTGCGCTTATTTCTTGTGCACTTTTTAAAGATAGTGCGCCTCAATTTTTTGGAACACCTATAGCAAGTTTATATTCAATTTTTCGAATGTGTACTATTGAAGGGTGGTATGAAATACCAGAAGTTGTTGTGCAAGGTGCGCCATCCTGGACAAAACATTTTGTACACTTATATTTCATCAGTATTCTCATTACAATGGGCATATTAGGTATGTCTATTATAAACTCTATTTTTGTTGACGCGATGGTAAGTGATAATAACAAAGGATTAGAAAAGGAAATCAAAGAATTGAAACAAATGATATTGAATCTACAAAATAATCAAAAAACAAATAAATAAATGACCTCCACTCTCACTTTCTCTCAACCTGCTCGGCGGGTATATACCTGCGTGAAGCATGTGATGCAGACCACGGATGAGTTTCGCCGTGTGGAATGCGATGAGGAACATTTTGTCCTCACCGCGTCCCACGGTTGGTCGCTTATCCCTACCGGGCAGAATATACGCATTCGCGTAGTGGCAAAAGGTACACAAACGACCGATGTTATCATCGAAAGCAAGAACAAAGTCTTTATTAACATCTTTGGCATACCGCAATCCAAGCGTAACGTTCAGACCCTAAGCGACTATATCCAAAATCGCGTTTATCGCCTCTGCTCTGACGAGGAAATAAAACTCAATCAAACACTATAAATCTTATGACTCAACAAGAAATAAACGATCTCATATCTTCCATATTATTATGCCTACTTATTCAGATTTACATATACTAACCGTTAACAACCTTGAGTGCGATACACAACAAATCATCAATAGGTTTAGGAAACTTCTTTCCCCAGATGTAACTATCAAAACTCTTCCCGCAAGCTTTGGTTTCGGACAATTGCCTACTAAACTTTCAAAGTTTTGGCGGATAGATTTCTCTAAGTATAAGAACATATACTTATGGCGAGGAGATGATTTGTCGTCCCATGTAATGATTGGTTTTCTTTGTAAAAACATAGCACAACCTTTAATGCTTGTTGATGCACATGATGCTATCAAAGAGTTCAACCGTCTTAAAGAATTTACCATACGACGTTCCCTCAAGAGAACAGAAATAGAGACCCATGCAATAAAAATCAATATATTTGCTTACTCTCAATCCCCATCTTTAAAAAACGCTACACTTATTACGGATCAACAACGAGAACAATATATTAACACATGGGACAACTTAGTCGCAACGGATACAGGATTGCGTATCTTTGATGAAAATAATAATGTTATCAATGTTCCGGAAGATTATTTTGACACAGCAATACTACAAACTATAAAAAAAGAATCATATCAGAATATTATTGCAGGAGATTACAATCCTATTTTTGATATACGTGGGGACTATGATGCCCTTATATGCTATTATAAGCGTGTGATTACTTTAGCTCGGCAAAACAAAGTTGTTCTTAAACAAGCGGATTCGTTGGCTGAATATTGTAAAAGTTATCATATAGATCTCAGTCATGCTGATTGTGTAAATGGGGTATATGTTTTTCATCTTCCATCTATACTCGTAAAATTGCCATAATACGCAAGAACTTTCTTTTAATCTTCTTATGAATAAAACTGAAACCAAACTCACTCAAACACTATAATCATTATGCAAAAACATTTTTTGTGGATATGTTCTATTATCCTTTTCATTAGTTGCTCCAATTCAACTTCTACAACAGGCAACCAATCAAACGACGATGCCGTCCGTGAATTGCTGACGGACATGTACAACAACGAACTGTACCAAGATTACGAATGGCTGGAGGCGCATTGTACCGATAAATGCTTACAGTTCTTGCAAAGCGAATATGAGTATATATGCGAGGATGGCCCATGCTATGCAGTGTGGAAATTCCGCACCAACAGCCAAGATGGCTATTCGGACGAGCATCGGATCCTTTCCGTTGATAATCAAGGGAATGGCTACTATGACTACACCTTCCTCGATATGGGCGTCAAAGGCAAGAATCGAGTTAAAATCATATCCGACAACCAACGACTCCTGATTGACGAAATCAAACAGATCTCTCCCCGGTATTGATTCTCTCACTCTCCCTTTCACTCTCACTCTCACTCTCATTCTCACCCACTCACCCTTTTACCTCATCCCACCTTGGTGATGTTCACAAAAAAGTGAACAATTCCAAAACCGCGTCTATCGTCTCTGTTCCGAAGAGGAGTTACACCTTCGATAATAACAAATAGATTGATTGAATTATGATTCAACAAGAAATAAACGACCTCAAATCAAAAGCCCAACAAGGCGATGCCAAAGCGCAAGTAAGATTAGGTGTGTACTACCTATATGGTGACGGAATAAAAAAGAATATTAAATCAGCTGTCAAATGGCTTAAATGCGCGGTAGCACAAGGCGCTGTGGATGCTCATTATTTCTTAGGATCGTGTTATGAATTCGGTTATGGTGTTGAACAAAATCTCATGGAAGCGGTAAGATTATATAAATCAGCTGCTGAGCAAGGAGATGCCAATGCCCAATGTGGGTTAGCATTATGCTATGAAACTGGCAAGGGTGTCGTAGAAAATATTACCGAAGCCGTTACATTGTACAAACGCGCTGCACAACAAGGGCAATATTGGGCACAGATGAAATTAGGTCTATGTTATTGGAATGGACAAGGGGTCAACAAAAATCGTACGGAAGCTGCCAAATGGTTTAGACTTGCTGCTGAGCATGGATATGACAAGGCACAACGTTGTTTGGCTTATTGTTACGCAAACGGAGTTGGTGTCAAAAAGAATGTAAAAGAAGCCATAAAATGGCTTAGATTTGCTGCCGAACAAGGAGATAAAAGAGCAAAAGCCCAATTGCAGATTTTGTTAGAAAATGAGACAGAAAACCAATGAGGAGTTGTACCTTAGCAAGAACCAATAACTGAATACATTTATACTACCATTATTATATTTATTATGACTAACGTTTACGAAGAAGCAAAAGTATTCTTGGAGAACTTTGTTCCTAATGAATCTAACCTTGATGCAGACCTTCAGGCTGTTGCTGAGCAAGAGGAGTTGGTACTATCTTTCCCGCGTAGGGATTATCTCTTGGAGACTTATCCGAATTTAAGCGCAGAGGAACATCTGCACAGATTGTCGGATTTGATTAAACTTCACGATTCTCTATTAGTGGGGTTGAAAAGGCTAAAGCATATGTTGGAAAATCTTCTGTTGGAGCATATAGCAGATCAACTACCTTCTTGCTTTAATGGCGGTGTAGATGTCTCTGCTCATATTGAGCTTTGTGATGGAGATGATGAAGAAATGTATGATGAGGATGACGAAGAGGATATGAAGATACTGGAGGAGCGTCGTAAGCCAACCCTTTCTATCATGGATCCGGTCAAACACGATGATATGCCACCCGATATTTTCATTTGTGTAGAAGTTTGTCATCGTAATTTTGAGTTTACTCTGCACATTGAGTATTACTGGGATGATACCTTCTCAATAGAAGTTGATGATTGGAATATGCCAACTATGAATGTCAGCAAAGACGATTTTCTGTCCGTAATCGGTGTGTTGAAAATCAATGAAGGTGCAGCAGGTCTTGCCGCTGGCATCCAGAAAGGTATAGACTGGCTGAATAAATAGTCACATGATAACATATATCTCCGATACCGCACACTACAAAGAAGTGCTGACTCGCAGACAGTGCAGACAGTACTTTCTTGTATATGCCCACGCGCGTGTATGTGTATATACACAATCGTCTGCACTGTCTGCTCTATCTGCGCAGAAATCAAAAAGTAAGTATCTACACCCTCTTACACCCGAAGAGGTGGTAACACCGATGAGGAGAGGAGAGACTCAGGTCGTCTGTTGATTAAGTTTTGCGGCAATCAACCCTTACGAACCTGCTGTCTCGACGACGCGACCACATGCAGCTAAGGTAAGCCCCGCCTAACCCCAGCCTAAACCTGCCGAAAACCTCACTTTTCGTGGGCTTCTGGTTGGGTTTAGTAGGGGCTTACATGCTACGGAGATGCTACGGAACTTTAGACGTGCCCCAGATTGTGCCCAAAATCGCGATTTCGTGCAAAGCCGAATTAGGATTATTAGACAATAAAAAATAATCTGAAATCCCATAATATGGCAATAATTTGGGAATATAATCCCATAATATGGAAATAATTTGGGAATAAAAGTAACTTTTTTGTCCAAAATATTTGCGTATATCATTTGTTTTTTGTACTTTTGCAGCGTGAATTAAGAAAAATGCCTAAAATGGCAAAAAACTAAAGTGACGATATGATACAACGGCAATTATTGCAACGACTATCTCAAACAGTCCAAAATAGTAAGGTTACCTTGCTCGTAGGAGCACGACAAGTAGGAAAGACAACACTCTTAAAGGAAATGATTAGCCAATCTGCCATCAATGATGTGCTATGGCTCAACGGAGATCTACCTCAAGTTAGGGCAACACTGGAGTCTAATAATCTACAAGAAATATCCTTACTTATTCATAATGTAAAAGTGGTGATTATAGACGAAGCCCAACGAATTAATGCCATCGGGTTGACATTGAAAATCATTGTTGACACGATGCCGGATGTTAAATTATTTGTCACCGGTTCGTCTGCTTTTGAATTGCGAAACCAATTGGACGAACCTTTGACAGGACGAAAAACGACCTACTACCTTTATCCTATTTCCACCCAAGAACTATTCGAAACAGAGGGACTTATTGCAGTTAAAGAGCGTTTAGAATCCCGACTAATTTATGGGTCTTATCCGGAGGTTATCACCAGCAACACTCCGAAAGATGTGCTAATGGAGTTAGCAGGAAGTTATCTTTTCAAAGATGTATTACAAGTAGATGGATTGCGTCGAGCCAATGTATTGGAGAAGTTGCTTACTGCCCTTGCCTTGCAGGTCGGCAGTGAAGTCAATTATAATGAACTATCCAAAACCATCGGAATTGACCGTAAAACAGTAGAAAAATATATTGACATCTTAGAAAAGTGCTATATCATTTTTCACCTCAATAGTTTCAGTCGCAATATTCGCACAGAATTAACTAAAGGCAAAAAAATATATTTCTATGATACAGGTATTCGTAACGCTATTCTTAAACAATTCGCGCCACTTGAATTGAGACAAGATATAGGGGCTCTATGGGAAAATTTCTTTATTGCCGAAAGAATGAAATATAATCACTATCGCGGTCAATATGTTAATACCTATTTTTGGCGTACTACAGATAAACAGGAAATAGACTATATTGAGGAGCAAGACGGAGAATTAAAATTATTTGAATTGAAGTGGAATCCTAAAAAGCAAAACTCTCGCATACCCAATGTATTCTTTAATACATACCATCCTAACCAAACAGCCATTATCACGAGAGAAAATTATATAACATACCTAATTTGATAGAGTGCTATTACGATTCAAATTTTGCAAATTTTATTTGCATATATGCAAAAAAAGTTGTACCTTTGCAGCTCAATTTAAAAAATTGAGAATAGTTAAAGAATAAAATATATGGCAACACAAGAAGAAACATTCAAAAAATTAGTCGCTCACTGCAAGGAATACGGCTTCGTTTTTCCTTCAAGCGAGATTTATGACGGTCTGGGCGCAGTTTATGATTACGGTCAGAACGGCGTGGAGTTGAAGAACAATATCAAACGCTACTGGTGGGATAGTATGACCCTGCTGCACGAGAACATCGTGGGTATCGATGCTGCTATTTTCATGCACCCAACTACATGGAAGGCTTCCGGTCACGTAGATGCGTTCAATGACCCGCTGATTGACAACAAAGATAGCAAGAAACGCTATCGCGCAGATGTGCTCATCGAGGAGCAATTGGCTAAGATAGAGGACAAGATGAATAAGGAAGTGGAGAAGGCCGCTAAACGCTTTGGCGACAGTTTTGATGAGGCTATGTTCCGTCAGACTAACCCTCGCGTATTAGAGCATCAGGCTAAGTGGGATGCCCTGCATGAACGTTACTCTAAGGCGATGAATGCCAACGACTTAGCTGAACTCAAACAAATCATCTTGGATGAGGAAATCGTTTGTCCCATCTCCGGAACACGCAACTGGACCGACGTTCGTCAGTTCAACCTGATGTTCCAAACCGAAATGGGTTCAACCGCCGATAGTAATATGAAGATCTACTTGCGTCCCGAGACGGCTCAAGGTATATTCGTTAATTACCTGAACGTACAAAAGACCGGTCGTATGAAGATTCCTTTTGGTATCGCTCAAATCGGTAAAGCGTTCCGTAACGAAATCGTTGCCCGTCAGTTCGTCTTCCGTATGCGTGAGTTCGAGCAAATGGAGATGCAGTTCTTCATCAAGCCCGGCACCGAGATGGATTGGTTCAAACACTGGAAAGAGTTCCGTCTCAAATGGCACAAAGCCCTTGGATTAGGTGACGAGAAATACCGCTTCCACGACCACGAAAAACTGGCTCACTACGCTAATGCCGCTACGGATATTGAGTTCCTCATGCCGTTTGGATTCAAGGAAGTAGAGGGTATTCACAGCCGTACTAACTTCGACCTGTCGCAACATGCTAAGTTCTCAGGCAAGAAGATTGAGTACTTCGATCCGGAGCTTAACGAGAGTTATACTCCGTACGTTATTGAGACCTCCATCGGCGTAGATCGTATGTTCCTGTCTATTATGTGCTCAGCCTATAAAGAAGAGGCTCTGGAAGGTGGCGATACCCGCGTGGTACTGAACTTACCTCCTGTACTGGCTCCTGTTAAGGTATGCGTTATGCCGCTTGTTAAGAAAGACGGCCTGCCAGAGAAAGCCCGCGAGATAATGGACCTGCTCAAGTTCGACTTCAAGACCCAATACGACGAGAAAGACTCGATTGGTAAGCGTTATCGCCGTCAGGACGCTATTGGTACACCTTTCTGCGTAACAGTAGATCACGATACCCTTAACGACGGCTGCGTAACCGTTCGCTATCGCGACACCATGCAGCAAGATCGCATCAAGATTGAGGACCTGCATGAGTTAATCGGCAAGGCTGTTGATCCTAAGAACTTGTATCGTAAGTTAATGGAGAAATAAGAAATGGTTAATCGCACAGACTGAATAAGTCTGCGCGAGGATTAACCAGCATCACGGGCACTTGGCTATGACGAATAGCATAGCGTTCCTGCGGACCAAATAACCAATCATCCAGTCCATACTCGCGACTGGCGGTAAGTAGGAGCAGTTGATGACCGAAATCGCGTTGCCGCTCGGATGCTTCTTTATTAAGGGAAAATGAGTCTTTGAGGCCTTCATGCACCTCAAAGACTATTTTTTCGCCCGTCCGATCGGCTACCGAACGGATATGCGTGATAATCTTATTGAGATTAGTTTGGGCCTTACTGCCGTAATCCTTCGCCTTGAGCAGCACAATAGTTGCTCCGGTCTTGCGAGCCAGATACGTGCATAACTCCGCCTTATACACTTCCTCCTCTAACATCGTGACCGGCACCAAGATACGCTTAATCTCATCAATCGACCGCATCGTATTGGTCACAAATACATACGGACGTCTCTCTTCACGACAATCGTTCAGGAAACGTTGGATGGTGCGTCCGTTATTAGGGCACGTGATAAGTCTGATATCGTCGTTATTATCCCAAATCATGCCTTTAATTGTGCATTGATATCTTCAATATAAGTGATGAGTTCATGCTCGCCCATGCCATTCTCGGCACTCGTGATAAAAATAGGGGGCAACTCTTCCCAGGTCTCTTGCAGCCGCAGTTTATAATTGCCTATATTCTCACTCAATCGTCCTTTGCCTACTTTATCTGCCTTGGTAAAGACAATAGCAAAAGGCACTTCGTTCTCGCCCAACCAATTCATGAAATCCAAGTCAATCTTTTGTGGCTCTAATCGACTATCAATCAGCACGAATAGACTTGTGAGTTGTTCGCGCAGCAGGCAATAACGCTCAATCATCTTGCGTAATTGTTCGCGTTGGGTCTGACTAATCTGCGCAAAACCATATCCGGGCAGGTCAACGAGATGCCATTCTCCATTAATTATGAAGTGGTTGATAAGCAGCGTCTTACCGGGCTTCTGGGACGTCTTAGCCAGTTTAGGGTTATGGCAGAGCATATTAATCAAACTGGATTTCCCCACGTTACTACGTCCAATAAACGCGTATTCGGGTAGGGGAGAAGCGGGACATTGCTTGACGTCCGGCGAAGAGATTACAAATGTTGATTGATGTATTGGCATATTTCCGTTATCGATTGTTGTCCGTCGTTATTAACGACTATTTGTGCTATTTGTGCCCGCTGCTCATCCGTAGCCTGTGCGCGCATACGTGCGTGTATCTTAGATAAGGTGCTATGATCTCGGTGCATTGCTCGCTGAACGCGAATATCCTCAGGAGCCGTTACAGCAATGACCTTGTCACATATACGATATAATCCGCTTTCCAGCAAAATAGCCGATTCAACGATAAGCGGTATCGGACGGGATTGGTTCATGGCAGCATGCCGATGCTCTATATCCGCCTGAACGGCAGGGTGCACGATGGCATTGAGTTGGGTTAAGAGAGTAGGTTGCTCAAAGACTTTATCGGCTACAACCGAAGACAAATAGTGGTTATCCGCATCGTAGCAATCGTTCCCTAATAGTGCCTTAATCTGAGCTATCACATCAGGGTCTTGCTCCATGATGCGCTTGGCCTGACTATCCGTATCATAGATAGTATAACCCATCTGATAGAGTCCTCGAGCGATGGCACTCTTGCCGCTTCCTATGCCTCCTGTTAGTCCGATAATCATGGTTTAGAACTGGAAGTAAATAAACGGTTGCAAGTCTGCCGTTACGAATTGATATACCACAAAAACAACGACTGCTACACAAATCACCATCAACCACCAGGGCAGCATAGCAAAGTTGATGCGATACCATTGTTTGAACTTAGCCGGCAGCCAATGAATGAGCATACCACATACAAATAAGATAACCACGCTGCGATATTCCCATAGGAACATAGGAATAATGCTATTATCCCACGCCCCGATAATCTGACCCATCATCTGCTTGGCTGTTTGCCAAGCCACTTCGTTGGCTGTTGCAGGATCCAAGTTGGAGCTGCTGCGGAAGAAGAGACGGGTAAAGGTAATAAAAGTAAAGGTGAGTGCAATACAAATCACATCATCGACGCCACGCACCACTTTATGACGTTGGATAAAGCCTTCTATGCCCAGCCATTCTTTTACGCTGTGCCAGCACTTAGCCCATATCATACCAATGCCGTTCAGTCCGCCCCAAATAACAAAGTTCCAACTCGCGCCATGCCATAAACCACCAATCAGCATAGTGGCAAAACTATTGACATTGGATGCCAGCAGTTTATTGGTCTTATATCCAAAGATGGTGCGGTTACCTCCCAGCGGAATATATACATACGATTTAAGCCAACGACTTAGACTCTGATGCCAGCGTCTCCAGAACTCCTGCGGATTACGAGATTTATAGGGCGAATCAAAGTTCTTAGGCAGGTAGAATCCCATCAATAGAGCAACGCCAATGGCGATGTCGGTATAACCGGAGAAGTCCGCATATACTTGCATCGAGTACGCAAAGAGTGCAAAACAATTCTCAAAGCCGGTGAACAGCAGCGGATTCTCAAAGACGCGGTCGATAAGATTAACGGCCAAGTAATCGCTTAATATAATCTTCTTTGCTAAGCCGTTCAGTATCCAAAAAACAGCTATACCCATCTGATGTCGGGTGAGGTGGAAGGGACGATAGAGTTGCTGCACGAACTCCGAAGCACGCACGATAGGACCTGCCACTAACTGCGGGAAGAAACTGACGTACATGCCAAAGTCAAACAGGTTACGCACCGGCTGGACGTGACCGCGATACACATCTACCGTATATGAAATGACTTGGAACGTATAGAACGAAATACCGACCGGCAAGATAATCTTATCTACAATAGAGTAGTGCGTTCCAAAAATGGAATTAAACACATCTACTCCGAAATAGGCGTATTTATAATAGAAAAGAAATCCTAAGTCAATCAGGATACTGACCACTAACCAAAACACACTCCAACCCTTATGCCCCTTATCCTTGGCTCGCTGTAGTCCGAAGGCCGTCAGGTAACTGGTGAGCGTAACCGTCATTAGGATGCCCAAAAAAACACCGCTGGTCTTGTAGTAGAAGAACCAACTAACCAACATCAAGTAGATATTGCGTACATGCAGGTGCTGCGAACGGTTGCGACCAATAATAAGTGCATAGCCCAAATAGACAATGAGCAAGAAAACCCAAAAGTACAGTTGGGTAAACAGCAAAGGACTATTGCTATCAAATGCAAAGATATGTCGTAGTAAATCCATTATTAGTCTTGTTTAAGCAGCCATTGTGCTAATAGTTCACCTACTTTATCTGCTCCTTTGCGAGTAAAATGCACATAATCACTTCCTGCCAATCCTTGTTCCTTCCATCTAATCATACCTCCTTCTCCGCCCATGGCCTCAAAGATACTGAAGTAACCAATCTGCTCCTCAATCGCCATTTTACGCAGACTCTGCTCCATAAAAGGCAGCATCGCATAGGTGCGTAATTGTCCGCTCTTGCGCTCAATCATATCACTTGGACCAACAAAGAGAATACTGCTATTGGGTGCGAGCCGTTTCATCAACTGTACCTGGTTACGAATACGACGCACGTATTGGGTCACTTCTTTCTCTTGATCCGTATAAGGCATCACGTTACCTCCAAACTGCATGATGATAAGGCGCGTGGATGTCTGACTAAAATAGTCCTTGAGTTGCTTAGAGGATAGGGAAGTGAAGATTGTGCCGGCACAGCCACGCATGGGGATATTATCCACCGTAACGCCGTGGTCGTTCTCTAACGATATACCATAAACCTCTCCTTTGCCCTTAAAATCAATACGTAAGTAGGACGTACTGTCCGCAATGGCATAAACGTTGTCGTTTTTGATGAACGAACTATGTACCGTAGTGGTTATATCTCCGCTCTGCAGGATACGCACGCGGTTGAAGTAACTTTCCGGATGCTTGTCCTTGCCGGTCGGCTTGATTTGAACACTTATATCCTCGCTGCCTACAACTAAACTGTCATCCATATAGGCAACGTGTCCCATTGGTCCATAGTTGGCACCTTTTCCGTTAGGCAATCGATTGCTCTTAGGTCCATAAATCATGTACCGTTTAGGTCCTTCTCCGGTCTGTTGCACCTCACCATTCATGATCGTTGTTTGCGATACAGTACGCATGCTGATGGTCTGATGCAGCGGAATCAAACCTACACCTCCGCCACCATATTGTTGCTGGCAAGCCCGCCTTACTTGCATCGTGATACGGTCGCCTTCAATCTGAGAGTCGCCGTAATGAACTACGCGAATAGGCATCGAATCTGCTTGCTGTAGTGATTCGTAAAAAACAGACAAGAACATACGTGTGTCAACACTATAGTCAATAGAATCAATAACCGGTGCCTTCGGACTCTCCGTCGTAGGTGCCTTCGTTGTCGGTGCCTCCGGGCACTCCGATATAGGTGTTGTCGTCGTTGTCGTTGCCTCAGGGCACTCCGATATAGGTGTTGTCGTCGTTAAAGCCGAGTCTGCTTCCAGTTCCAGCACCTCAGTTAATTGGGGAGTACGAATCTCGTTGCCGAACCAATGACTGGTTGACGGCATCAAATAACAGATGGCTGCTAACAAAAGCATGCAGCAGCACATAAACAGAAAAATATGGATGGGACGAAGTTTTTTCATTATTTTTTCCACAAAACACGTGAGAATAATAGTAGCACAGTAAAGATTTCCAAACGACCAATCAGCATCACAAAGGTCATAATCCACTTACCTATGGCAGGGAAGGCGGCATAGGTATCTGCCGGACCATATTGACCGAGACTGGGACCTATATTACCCATGGCACTAACGCTGGCTCCGATGGCTTCGTCAAAGTCAACACCTAACGTGCAGAAAACCAAGGTCGAAACGACTACAATCATGATGTAGAACACCATGAAGGCCATGACGTTATTCGTTGTTTGTTGAGTGATGGGACGACCGTTCATCTTAACCGGCACAACAGCATTGGGGTGGATGCGGCGCTTGAACTCCGCAATACCACTCTTGAAGAAAATCGCTATACGCACCCACTTGATACCTCCTGCCGTACTGCCGCTACTACCGCCGGTAAACATCATAAAGAAGACGGTTACCCATAGTAACGAAGCCCAGCGTGTATAGTCCGCTATGGCAAAACCGGTACTGGTCATCGTTGCCACCGTAGTAAAGAAGGCCGTGCGGAAACTCTTTTCAAGAGAAGTAAAGATATTGAGCATCGTTAATTGCCCTCCATCAATGGTGAATTGACCATATAGCGTGAACCAATGGCGACCCATTAGTCCGATAGTCAGCAACAGGGTGACGGCGATGATGGCTGATATAAACCACTTAGCTTCCTCGTCTTGCGCTATCTTGCGGAATCGTCCGCGAGCCATAAGTACGATCGTGGCAAAGTTGATACTGGATAGCAGCATCACAATAGCAATCGTGTAATGGATGGCAGGGTTCTGAAAATAAGCGATGCTGGCGTTCTTGGTTGAGAAACCTCCGGTCGCTACTGTCGTTAAAGAGTGGCATATACTATCAAATCCACTCATTCCTTCAAGGGATAATAACCAGGCTTCAATGATGGTAAGCAGCAGGTACGTGAGCCATATATGCTTGCTGGTGTCTTTGATACGCGGAGAGATCTTCTCGTACTGTACGCCCGTCACTTCGGCGGCATATAACTGCATTCCATTCAGTCCAAAAATAGGCAGAATAGCTATACTAAGTACGATGATTCCGCACCCGCCTAACCATTGCGTTAGGGATCGCCAGAAGAGTGCACCATGGGTGAGACACTCTACATCATTAAGGATAGTGGCACCGGTTGTGGTGAATCCGGACATCGTCTCAAACCACGCGTCTGTAATCGTGCTGATCTGTCCGCTAAGATAATAGGGTAGTAATCCAAAGATAGAGAACACAAGCCACACACAGGCTACAATGACATATCCTTCTCGTTCACCCATCCGAGAAGAAGCATTGGCTCCGGCGGCTAAGCATATCAAACCACAAACAAGGGTTATTGCCACGGAGGTAAGGAATGCTCCAACGTCCGGGTCATGGTACCACCAACTCATGGCTGTTGCCAAGCCCATAAAGATGGCCTCAATGACTAAGAGGGCACCCATGGTTCGTAGAACCATTTTATTATTAAATACACGTGTCATAGTTTAGTCTCTGAAGAATTTTTCCAGTCTGCGAATCACATCGCTCTTGCATAACACAACAACGAGGTCATTGGGTAGAATCTCGGTATCGCCATTGACGAGTACACCTTCTCCGGCACGTACAATACCACCAATGGTCGCTCCATCTGGGAAGCCGATGTTCTTAACCTTGGTATGGGTTACCTTACTATCTTCCCGCACAATAAACTCCACTATCTCGGCATCGGCTGAGGTGAGGTTACGCACGTTCAGCACAGAGGCATTCAGCAGCATTTGGTAGATATAACTGGCGGCAATGGTCTTTTTATTGAGAACTGTACCTACGTCCAAACCTTCGGCCATCGGGATATAATCAATATTCTCTACATCGGCGATGGTCTTTTGTACGCCAAAGCGTTTAGCAGCCAGGCAGGCAAATATATTGGCCTCACTACTATCCGTAACAGCAATAAAGGCATCTGCATCTTCTATTCCTTCTTCCTTCAGCGCATCCATATCGCTGCCGTCGGCGTTGATGATAAGTACGTTATTGAGTTTTTCGCTGAGTTTAACGCATAGGTCGCGGTCGGATTCAATAATCTTGATATTGAGGTCCTCGGATAGACTTTGTGCTGCTTTTTGAGCAATGCGGCTACCGCCATAGAAGATAATATTCTTAATTTCCAGTTTCTGCTTACCTGTTTGTTCGCGCAGGAACTCGATGTTATCGTCCGTGCAGATAGCATAAATCGTATCATCTACCATCACTTCGTCCTTACCGGTTGGAATAATAGTCTCGCTGCCACGTTTGATAGCGGCTACGCGGTAGCGACCGTGGTTGAAGAAGTCCGTTTGGAAGGCGTGACCAAGAATAGGAGCACCTTTACGCACTTTGATGACGCATAACTCCAAAGCTCCATCGCATAGACTCCAGTGATAGCGCATCCATGCGTTATCGATGGACTCATGAATCTCATTTGCGGCCAGCACTTCAGGATAGATAAGATGGTTAAGACCCATATCCTCAAAGAACTGCTTGTTCTCAGGCAGCAGGTACTCGTAATTATCTATGCGAGCCAACGTGCGCTTGGCACCTAATCGATTGGCTATCAAACACGAAGTGATATTCGTCTCTTCCTGAGGCGTAACGGCTATAAACAGGTCGCAACCCTTTACACCTATATCTCTCAAATCATGAATAGAGGTAGGATTACCAACACGAGTAATCATGTCATAGTTGGCTTCCAAGTCCCCTAATCGTTCCTGATTCTCATCCATCAGCGAGATATCCATATTCTCGCGTGACAATAATTTAGCTAAGTGGGTGCCTACTTCTCCAGCGCCCGAGATAATGATTCGCATAAGCCTTCTTTATCTAAATGCAGCATGTGGTATAATTCCTTTGTGCTGCCATGTTCTACAAACTGATTATTAACGCCCAAACGAGTGACGTTGCAGGAATAGCCTTTATCCGACATATACTCCAATACGGCACTTCCTAATCCACCACTAATCATTCCGTCTTCTACCGTCACTACCTTGCTGTAATGAGTGCCTACATAGTCCAGTATATCCGTGTCAATAGGTTTGAGCCATCGCATGTTCCAATGGGCAATGGTGTGACCTTGTGTCTCCATCTCCTCGATGGCTTCCTCCATCGCATTACCAATGGCACCTATGCTGAGTACAGCCAGGTCTGCACCTTGGTGCAATTGAACGCCTTTCCCATACTCTACCACCTGATGCTGCTTATCTACAACACTTCGTCCTCGAGGATAGCGAATAGCGATAGGTCCATCTATGGTCTCGGCCATCTCCAGCATGTCCTCCAGGTCCTGTTGCGTCATTGGTGCAGCAATCTGTATATTAGGAATAGGACGCAAGTAAGCCAAGTCTAATAAACCATGATGCGTGGCACCATCATTTCCGACGATGCCGGCGCGATCAATACAAAGCACAACATGCAGGTTCTGCAGGGCTACATCGTGGATAATATTGTCGTATGCACGCTGTAGGAAACTGGAATAGATATTGCAATAGGGTAGCACGCCCTCTTTGGCCAAGCCTGCCGAGAATGTAACGGCATGTCCTTCGGCTATTCCTACATCAAACACGCGATCAGGAATCTCTTTTTGCATGATGCACATCGAACATCCCGAAGGCATGGCAGGAGTGACACCTACAATCTTGCTATTCTTGCGAGCCAGTTCCAACAGTTTATTACCAAACACATCTTGCCATAAAGGCGGCTGAATGGTGGCACTCGAATTCGTGCAGATACGCTCTCCCGTCACCACATTAAACTCTCCCGGTGCGTGCCATATAGTTTGGTCATTCTCGGCCGGTTCGTATCCCTTTCCCTTCTTGGTAATAATATGGAGTACTTTAGGACCTTGGTGGTTCTTTATTTCCGAAAGGATACGCACTAAGTCCATGACGTTATGCCCGTCGGCCGGACCAAAGTAACGCAAGTTAAGCCCTTGGAAAATATTACTGGGCTGACGAGTAAGGATATTCTTAAGGTTATTAGAAAAACGCCGCAAGTTAGATATCTTGCTTTCGTTAACGATATGCAATTTACAAAGGAAGCGATACATTCGCCAACGCCATTTGTTGTAACGCTCACTGGTGGTTATATCCACGAGGTACTGAGTAAATCCTCCTTTGATAGGGTCAATGGCCATATTATTATCGTTCAAGATAATCAATAGGTTATTGCGGTCCATTGAGGTGTTATTGAGTCCCTCAAACGCCAATCCGCCTGTCATAGCCCCATCGCCGATAATAGCAACAACGTTGCGTTTGTTATTCTGTATCTCGTCCGCAATCTCTATTCCTAATGCCGCCGATATACTATTACTGGCATGACCGGCTATAAACGCATCATACTCGCTTTCTGCAGGAGTAGGGAAGGGTGCTAAGCCCTTGAATTGCCGATTCGTAGAGAAACGAGTGCGACGACCGGTCAGAATCTTATGGGCATAAGCCTGATGCCCAACGTCCCAAATCAGTTTATCGTTAGGCGTATCAAATACATAATGCAACGCTACGGTCAGTTCAACCGTTCCTAACGAGGAGGCTAAGTGTCCGGGATTATGACTTAACTCTTGTATAATAAAATCACGTAACTCGTCGCAAACTTGCGGCAAAGCTTCGCGAGGTAATTGTTTCAAATCACTCGGATAATCAATCTTATTCAGATACGTATATTCCATACCTTCTATTCAGGCACGCGCATGTATTGCGCGCTAATCGGCCGCAAAGATACAAAAAATATTTGGATTACACAAATAAATTTGCATATATGCGAATTTTTTAGTACTTTTGCAGCCAAATTTGGAAACACAAACAATTATGTTGCTTAGCGTAATTAAAAATCTATTAGCTTCGGTCGCTACTGTGGAAGTATGCACGAACGAAGATATCGATATCCGTTATTTGCTTACAGACTCTCGGCAATTAGGCAAGGATGCTGCACATACGTTGTTCTTTGCTATTAAGACCGAGCGCAATGATGGGGCTAATTATATCCCTGCTTTGCGCAAGAAAGGTGTTCCTGCCTTTGTCACGGGTAATGCCATCGAGGCATTGCATACATTGGCTTCCTATGCGCGCAGTCAGTATGACGGATTGGTAATCGGCATAACCGGCAGCAATGGCAAGACTGTTGTTAAAGAGTGGCTTTACCAATTGCTAAAGGATGATTTTGATATCGTTCGCTCGCCTAAGTCGTATAATAGCCAAATCGGTGTACCTCTGTCGGTGTGGAACTTAGCTACGCACGAGCCTTCTGGTAAAAAGCCCCTGGCCATCTTTGAGGCCGGTATATCGGAGCCTGGTGAGATGGAAAAACTGGAGCCCATGATTAGACCGCAGATAGGTGTAATAACTTACATCGGTCCTGAGCACGGAGAGAACTTCCAATCGATTGAGCAAAAGCGCAGCGAGAAGATGAAATTGTTTGTGCATTCTCAAACAATCATAGAAGATCCCACCCATCAGAATGCTCGCACTTGTGCGGCTGTACTAAGACGATTAGGATATGACGAAGAAACCATCGCCTCGCGAGTGCTGCAACAAACGCATGAAACGGTGCTGCAAATCAACCTCTCGGCGCTGATTGATAATGTGCGCCATTTCCGCAGTTTATTAAAGCCACAAACCCAACTCACTTGCATGGTAAAGGCTTTCGCGTATGGAGCCGGTAGTGTAGAAGTCAGCCGCGCTTTGCAACAATGTCAGTTAGTGGATTACTTGGCAGTAGCAGTTGCGGACGAAGGCGTGGAATTGCGTAAAGCCGGTATAACGTTGCCTATCATCATCATGGACCCAGAAGTGTCTGCTATGGATATTATCCTGGAGAATAACTTAGAGCCCAATGTCTATTCGTTCCAGTCTTTAGATAACGTGATTGCTGCTGCGCAAGCCAAAGGCTTGGAGAACTATCCGATTCATGTCAAGATAGATAGTGGCATGCATCGCTTAGGTTTCTATCGCGAACAAATACCGGAGTTGATAAATCGTCTCTCTAATCAGAAAACAGTACACGCCAAGTCCGTCTTTAGTCACTTAGCCGGGTCGGATGAACAGCAGTTTGATGCTTTTACGTTGGACCAGATTCATTACTACGATGATTGTGCAGAGACACTGAAAGCCGGGCTGCATTATCCAATTATCAAGCATATATGCAATTCTGCCGGCATAGAACGTTTCAGCGACTATCAATTTGATATGTGCCGCTTAGGCATTGGTTTATACGGATTCTCGTTTGCAGGAGCGCAGTTGCGTAATGTATGCACCCTAAAAACCACTATCTTATCGGTTAAGACGGTGCCTGCAGGAGAGACAATCGGTTATGGCCGGCACACTCGTTTAGACGAAGATCGTCGAATTGCCGTTATTCCTATTGGCTATGCTGATGGCTTTGATAGACGATTCTCTAATTACGGCGGCGAAGTGCTGATTCGCGGCAAACGCTGTCCTGTCGTAGGTAATGTTTGTATGGACCAAGCCATGATTGATGTGACGGGAACAGATGCACAAGTAGGGGACTATGTAGAGGTGTTTGGGGATCATTTGTCATTAGAAGAATTAGCCAATAAATTAGGTACAATTACCTACGAGATATTAACATCCGTTAGTCGTCGTGTCACCCGTGAATATTTCTACGAATAAACTAACAATCGGTTATATAGACAAGGTGGTTCAACGTGATCTGACCTTTGATATACACACCGGCGAAGTAATTGCTTTACTGGGTCCTAATGGTTCCGGTAAGACCACGTTATTGCGCACTTTAGCAGGACTTCAACCTGCCTTGTCCGGTTCTATCTCTCCTGCGTTAGATGCGCATAACATGGCATTGGTACTGACGGAACGACTAAGTTTGGATAACACTTCCATTCACGATGTAGTGGCGATGGGACGCTATCCCTATACGTCTTTTTTAGGTGGATTAACGCAGGAAGATGAAGAGGTTATTCGTCAGTCCTTAGTGGCAGTCGGATTGGGAATAGATGGCGCCAATCGTTTCTTTAATGCCCTCTCGGATGGCGATAAACAGCGGGTACTAATTGCTAAGGCATTAGCCCAACAGACCGACCTGATTTTGTTGGACGAACCTACTGCGCATTTGGATTTGCCTAATCGAATCCGAATATTTGGACTGCTGCAACAACTGGCGCATAACGAACATAAGATGGTGCTTATCTCAACCCATGAACTGGATTTAGCTTTAGCTACTTGCGACCGCGTTTTGTTGTTTGGTGCAGCAGGTTCGTGGATTGGCCCTGTTGAAGAACTCAAATCAGCCAAAGCCTTTGATAAAGCCTTCCAGATGGATATATTTAAGTGGTTCAGACCACAGCCGTAATAACGATGAAATCAATCAATAGTCAGATTATTCGTTTAGCCATCCCAAGTATTTTGGCTAATATCACCATTCCTTTGGTTGGATTGGTGGATATAGTGATTGCTGGTCATATAGCAGACGCTGCGGCTATTGGTGGTATCGCTATTGGTACAATGCTCTTTGACTTGCTCTATTGGAACTTTGCTTTCCTTCGCGTTGGTACATCGGGCATTACTGCACAAGCATTTGGACGGCAGGATTGGGGTGAGTGCTCCGGACAACTACGTCACGCCTTACACGTAGCTCTGATAGGGGCTGCCGGCATATTACTCATTCAGTGGCTTTTTGTATGGGTAGCGTTTCAGTTAGTACCATGCTCTGAGACTGTGGCCGCGCAGGCGCGTACGTACTTCTTTATTCGTGTATGGGCTGCTCCGGCTACCCTGTGCCTCTTTGCCTTCAAAGGATGGTTTATTGGAATGCAAGATACTATCTCACCAATGGTGGTGGATATCGTGGTGAATGTCGTTAATATGGTGGCAAGTTATTGCCTTGCTGTTTATACACCATTATCTATCTCCGGCGTAGCGTATGGAACGGTCATTGCTCAGTTCACCGGACTCATACTGGCTGCGGCTATCCTAATCGTCAAGTACCCGCAGTTCTTCAAGGCTATTTGGCATCGCCCTGAGCATCCGATTGAGCGAACAGTACACATGAATACCAATCTATTTGTGCGCTCGTTATGTTTTATGGTGATTTACGTAGGCTATACATCACTCTCGTCCCGTTATGGAGACGAAGCTTTGGCGGTGAGCAGCCTAATTATGAAACTGTTTATGATGTTCAGTTTCTTTGTGGACGGCTTTGCTTATGCCGGCGAAGCCTTGGTGGGACGTATCATTGGTGAGTTACAAGTAGGACGCTCCTCATCTATATCCGGTAAATCGATGATATGGGTCTTGCATGGCTGGTGTATAGGCATCGCTATTCTCTTCACCATTGTCTTTGGGTTATGGGGAACACCCATCATGCATCTACTATGGCCTGATGTCGTTACGGATTGGAACTACCTGCCATGGTTGCTGGCTATGCCCATCATATCGGCTCCGGCCTTTATGTGGGATGGTATATACGTAGGATTAACGGCTTCTAAATGTATCCGCGACGCCATGATTGCTTCGGCTGTTGCGTTTGTAGCCGTGTATGTGGTTTTGATGAATAGGATGGGGATTGAGGCTGTGCTATACGCCTATTTCGCACATTTATTGGCACGAGATATTTATCTGACAATCGACTTCCTCTCCACCGGAAAATCAAAGAAAGTATCCGGATAAGGTTCGTCCTGCAATGTGAAGTGCCACCATTCGGTATCGAATGGCTTAAAGCCGTGACGCATCATAGCATCGCGCAATAATTGACGCATCGCTAATTGGCCTTCCGTCAAATCGGTATAAGTGGGGTAGGAAGACATGCCAAACCAGTCAAAAGTGCCACCCATATCTACTTCTTTTCCGCTGTTCATATCAAAAAGCGTCAAATCAACGGTTGAACCGTGAGTATGACTGCTGCGCGCGCATATAAAACCTTCGGGGAAAAGCCTATCCTTTGCCAACTCCGGATAGAAATAGGCTTTGGTAAGCGTATCAGATACATCCTTTGACCATCTCACAAAATGATCCACGGCACGTTGAGGACGATAGGCATCAAAGATCTTAAGTCGGTAACCTTGCGCCAACAACTCGTCGCTGACTGACTTTAATGAATCGGCTGCCACACCGGTCATCAGGGCGATGGGCTCGTTATAACCATCTACTTTTGCCCCCACAAAATTATAGGTGCCGTAGTAACGAATATCTAATATCACATCAGGTATAACATCCGATATGGATACAAAACCATACTGCACTCCTTCGGGCTGCGCTTGCTTGCAGCATCCTGCTAATACCATTACGCCTACTAAGGCCAAAATAATCTTTCTCATATAATCAGTTTGTTTTTATTTGGAGTGCTCTAAGCACCGTCCAAGCACATCAAATACACCATCGTTGTGGCGTATATACAGAGTTCCGTTGATAATCATCTTCTTGTAATTAGGCAGAGTAGTGATATCCTCAATGGCAGTGTCATCATCTTCTATTGGATCCACAATAGGATTGGGGTCAATCGTTTGCTCTTTCTTGCGATATATTTGCACCGTCCCCTGCTCGCTGGTGTATGTGGTAAAGGACTTATTATTGGTGTTAAACTGTATCTTACCTGCTGTTTGATCCTTGCTGGCAATCGTAGCATCACCATTAGCAGCAATGGATATATCCCAGAATTTATTTCCTTCGCCCTTTATCATTAATTTATTGGTTTTCGATGCGCGAAGTAGGGTCTCAAACGCCACCAATGCACCCTCTTCGTATGGGTCGGGCTCCAGCACTGTTGTCAGTATCTGCCAGCCTTGTGCTGTATTCACTAAATGCAGGTTCTCTACGCCCCAGCAACCTATGCTATCTCCATCGCGCACAATCTCCAAGTCAGCCGATTTGATGCGGCCCATCGTGACATCTGTTTGGGTTGTCTTGTCGTAACTCGTATAGGTCTCAAAAGCGGCAGAAGCGCGATTGTAATCTTCATTGACTAGAATGATGGAATCGCCGTTATGCAGTTCGTTGATATCCTTAATCTTGTAATAGACATCACGTCCTCTGAAGATATCTTTCTTGCGTACATTCACCAAGCAACTGTCCTTGATTTGACTATTCTCGGTGGCGGTAGCGATGATGTAAGTTTGTCCCGGTGTAATGGCTGTCACCAAGCCTTTTTCTACGGATGCTACAGCCGGATTAGAACTGGTCCAGGTAACACCTTTATTCGTGGCTTGAATAGGGGTGTAAATAACATTTATCTTAGCTGTCTCTTCTTGCTCTAAATCCAAGGTGTGTTGGTCTAATTCAATGGCTGTCAGGGCGATATCTTCGTCGTCGTGACGAGTAATGCCCCAAACCAAAGTAACCGTATCTAAATAGGCTGCTTTGGATTTAACACGCAGTCCTACATAAGCATAATTACCTGTTACTGCAAAACTCTTAGTGCCTTTGGCTATTTCGCCTATTTTGTGGTCAGAGATGATGGTCTCGTCTTGCAAGTCGCTTCTACTTAACGCACTATTGCTACCAAAAACATATATGACACGGTCCTGGCAGTTGCTATTCCATGCAATCTGTATCTCGCGTATATATCCTACGGATGACGTAGAAACAATGCCGGATTCCGTACTGCTACTGCCGGTGAACTGCATGGCTTTACTATCTTTGGCACTCTTGCCGTTATAGTGAGTGCCGCTTTGTCCTACGCAATTCCATTCTACATAATTGGTTGTGGTGGCTGAAGTGCTATCCACAACGATGATATCGGCCATTCTAACTTCACCTCCGGTTGTTTCTACCGTTACTTGACAAGTGGCCGTCAGTCCGCCGTCCATCGTCTTGGCTGTAATGGTGGCTGTTCCGTTCTTAATGCCGGTTACAATGCCATTTGATACTGCTACAATATCAGGGTGACTGCTGGTCCATTCGATACGCTGGTCGTCAGCGTCTGCAGGGGTGATTGTAGGAATCAGTCGGAACGATTCTGTCACGCTGATAGTCTTGCTGGTTGGAGCAATACTAAAATTGGTGACATGGATAGGGTCTAAAAACTCAACTGCTGAAGTGCCGGTCAGACCGTTTACTCCAAAGTATTTGCCCACATTGCCGCGAATAACTATTTTTTGACCGATATGGTCGGCTACATTGCCTAAATCCATTCGTGCAGCATAACTGACTTGCACTGGAATGCAATTGGTACCTTGTGCATCGTCGGCTAAGGTGAGTTGGGAATTGGCGCCTTCTATAGGTTCTTCGGTCGTGTAGGTATAGGCGGATTTAGGCCAGCCCATAATAAAACCTTTTACCCAATGTAATCCTTCGGTTACCGTGTTGCTGCGAATATCCCCACAACGGATAGTGTCTGTCTCGGCTGCCCAACTATTCATCCCAATTGCCAGCAGCAGTAAAATAGTTACCTTTTTCATAATTTATTTTAATTTATGTTAATTACCTCTTACCTCTTACCTCATACCTCTTACCTCTTACCTCCATATTCTCTTTTATTGCCTTAGCATAGAACAGCAAATCCCAGTGATGCAGGCATCCGCTTTGCCACCATTGACTTGCTCCAGGTATTGTGTAACGTTGTTCTTCTGCGTTGCAAATCAGCAAGTTATGAACTGTGTCTTGCGTGATAATAAGGGTATCTTGTTGATAATACAATATAGCCGGAGTGCCATCGGTTGTCCAGTTAAGTGGGTTGATGCAAGTGGCTGCCTGACCGCTTACAAAGGGCCATTGCCGTTCCACGCGTGTAACGGTATTATAGGAAATAACCTTGCCATCAGTAGCCGAAGTGGCAGGTACGATGCGGTCGCTTTGCAGGTCCTCCGCCGTCAGTTGATATCCCATCATATAAGCCCCTAAGCAGCGTTGATAGTAACGTTTAGGCATCTCGTTAAGCAGGGTAGGAATCATCATCGCACCTTGACTGAAACCAACAATAAAGAACGGACGGCGCTGATTATGATGCCTAAGATATTGCTTAAACTGCTTTCGCACATCTTGTTTGGCTGTCTCAAAAGCGATAGCAAAAGAATCCTGAGGCAGCAAGATAGCGTTCATCGTGAATTGATGGTAGAAGGGCGCAAAGAAATTGACGGAATCGCCTATTTGCTCTGCCATCCATTCTATTTCCGGCTGTATCATCTCGCGTTCGGCTTGGGTAAGAGTGGCGTTATACACCTCATTGCCTTCCTCGTCTTGCGAAGAAATAACGTTGGTGGAAGCGATATAGAACACATCTACCGGCCATTCAGCCTTCTTGCTACATCCCACCAATATAGCGCCCGCCACTAAGGCTAAAATAATCTTTCTCATATAATCAGTTTGTTTTTATTTGGAGTGCTCTAAGCACCGTCCAAAGACGTCATAAATGCCCTCGTTGTATTGGATATACATCTTGCCGTCGATAATAACCTTCTTGCCGACTTTTAGGCCTTGTATGTCCTTCAGCCCGGTCTGCTCGTCCGTCTCAATAATCATTGCCTTGGTCATCAAAGTGCCTTTGGTATCGGTTTTGCCTTGTTCCAGGCACTCATATCCGAACTCGCATTTAGCTCCAACAGAGAACGTAATATCTTTGCTCTTGCCCTTCCATGTGTAGCGATATTCCCGGAATGAATCCGAAGCGTCTCGTCCTAAATAAGGTTCATCCATGGCACCATTAGAGGGTGTCACTTTAGCAAGACTGGAGCAACCGTTGCCGCCGATTACAAAGGTTATTTGGGTAATGGCATCAGCACCTAAACTCTTGATTTGCAGGGTGTTATTGGCGTATGTGCGCAGCATCAAACCGGCTTTGTTGTCTGCTACGAACTGCGGACCGGATACACCGGAGGCCATCTCGGTGTTGATTTGGAATAAGTTATCTAAAGTAAAGTCTGAACTGGGAATTTGTTGTTTGTAATTCGGATACACTTCCGTCCAAACATAGTTATACGTTTTAGCCTGCACTTGTAGTGCCACCAAAGCCCAAAGGATAATGATGTATTTTTTCATAGTATGTAAATTTTCTGCAAAGATATAAAAAAAATCTTAAATAGACAAATAAAACCGAACTTTATTTGCATATTCCAAAAATTCTTTGTACTTTTGCAGCGCAAATTAATAATAAACGAAAATTATTCGCCTATGATGTAAACAAAGCAATTTATTTGCACAGTAGATAATATAGCGTTATCTTTAGTTCTCACTCTCTTTAAATTCGCCAAATTTAGTTATCGAGAAGTAAAGTTTAGCGTTCACGTATCACGTGGACTTTACTTTATATAATTCGATAACAAAGGTGTTTGGCGATACCTTAGAGAGTGGATTAAAAAGTTTAGTCCACTTTTTTGTGCCTCGTCAAACAACGGACTCGGAGTAACTGAAAAGCCGTCAAGTGAGTAGGACTTAAAATAAAATTATGAAATATGAAAAAAAAATGTTTATTTTTGGCATCGCTTTGTTTGACGCTAATGCTAATACCTGCATGTAAAAAGGACAAAAATGCCGTGTCTGGCTTATCTTGTTCACCAACAAAGATTTCTGCGTTGGCAGATGGTGGAATTTATACAATAGACGTTAATTCTGCAGGAGATTGGGAAGCATGGACTACCTCTACATGGATAGAATTGCATGATGAGTATGGAAGCGGTAATGGTAATTTTCAATGTAATATAAAAAAGAACACTTCTTCATCATCTCGGTCAGGATATATTACCATTATGTCCGACAATGGCAATGACAATACACAGGTCTTGGTTGATGTTAATCAAACTGGTGGTAGCCAACAAGGTGGTGGTGACGATGATAAAACAACTATTCCTTCTACGCCATCAAATGTGAATGCCTATACAAGTGGAAATTCTATCGTTATTTCTTGGTCTACTGTTAGTGGTGCTAGTAGATATAATGTCTATCGTTCATCAAGTAGTTCGGGAACATATTCATATCTAGGTTATTCTTATTCAACAAGTTATACAGACAATAATCCTCTCGATGGGTATAATTATTATAAAGTAAGCGCTGAAAATAATGCCGGTGAAGGCTCAAAAAGTAGTTATGCATATTGTTCATATTCTAGATCTGGAACAGGAGGAGGAACTACTACAAAACCATCTACGCCAACCGGTGTCACAGCAGAAAAGGATGGAATAACTACAGATCCAGTCATAGTAATAAGGTGGAATGAGGTTAGTGATGCCTCATCCTACAATATATACCATAGTTCATCGGCATCGGGATATTATTCAAAAATTGGAACATCAGAATATAATGTATATTCACATAAGAATCCCGCAAATGGTACACACTATTATAAAATTTCCGCAGTGAATTCTGCTGGAGAGAGTGCTCAAAGTTCATATGCAAGTGTTACTATTGATAAAAATGCAGTTTCTCCATGTCCCCCTTCTTCTATGAGTGGCTCTGTTTCGGGTGATTACATAACCATGCGTTGGTCTATTTCAACGACTATGGGATGTGGGAAACCAACAAAAATTACGGTTAGAGTATATGAACCTTTCCAGAATGCAGGATGGTTTGATAAAGAAGTATTATCAGGAACTGCGACATCTTATAAATTTGCATGGCCTGCATACAAAGATTCCGATGGCTTTGTTAGAATGGGGGTAATTTTAGAAAATGATTATGGAACCGACTCTGCGGTACTTATATACGACAGCAAGAATAAAAAGTTCCTAGGTAGTTATTAATAAATACTCCTTCTAATATCAATTTACGTTGATTGAGCAATAAAAAAGTGGACTTGTAACAAAAAGCAAGTCCTCTTTTTGTGATTTTTACAAATTCTTAATATTAAGCCATCTAATTTTATTGTAAATATATGGTTTATTCCTCTTTCTGCAACTCGCGGAGGAGGGCAGTACGGACGAAGCAGTCGAAACGTTGGTAGCTGGCAAGTTTAATAGAAATAGATCGGTAATAGTTGTGTAATAAAAGTATAATAATATATTAATAACTTACTAATAACATGCTAATATCTTATTAATATCATACTAATCACATATTAACCACATAGTAATCACATACTAATCACATACTAA